>CAXUNA010000360.1:1788-4660 GCA_964252095.1 uncultured Jatrophihabitans sp.
GGGATCAGCGGCCGGCGAGCTCGTAGGCGCTGCGGGGCGCGGGGCTCTCGGCCGCGCGGGCCTGCTCGGCCCGACGCCGGGAACGGCGGGACTCGACGCTCTGTCGACCCTCGCAACGCCGCGCGAGGCGACGCTGCGAGTCGGCACATCGTTCGCGGTACAGGGCTTCCTGGAATGCGTACATCGCGGTGTCTCCTGACATGAAGTGGGTGGTCCGGTCGCTCACGCGGCAACCGGGGTGCTGATGTCGTGCTTGCGCGGGCGTCCGCGCGGCCGCTTGCGGGCGATCACGACCCCGCGGTCGAAGATCTCCCCGCCCCACACGCCCCAGGGCTCGGCGCGCTCGAGAGCCCCGTCGAGGCACTCGGCCCGCAGCGGGCACTCACGGCAGTGGGACTTCGCCGTCTCGAGGTCCGCGGGCTTCTCCGCGAACCACAGGTCGGCGTCGTGCTGGCGGCACGGCAGCTCGTCGCTGTCGAAGGTGATGATCACGTCGGCGCTCTCGTCGTCGGCGACGTCCGTCATCTGCTCGACCGTGGTGGTCGCGAAGATGTCGACGTCGGCATCGCGGGCAGGGATGACCGTCGGGCCGGTACCGGCCTTCGGGCACGTGCTGGGTGTGGTGTCGAGAGTCGTGCTCATGACGGTCACCTCCTGGTGTGCGATGGATGTCGGGTCAGCTGGTCTGTGGGTGGTGCGGTCCGGCCCCGGAACACGAAAGAGGCCGCGGTTCCCGTGATCGGGATCCGCGGCCTCGAGGTGAGCCGTGCGCTGACGTGGTCAGCGGTGTCGACCTCGAGGTGGTGATCCCGGGCGGGTCATGGACTTGTGGGTGCGCGACGTGGTGACGGCCTTCGGCTGACCGAGACCGCCGGTGGCGGCATCGATGGCGGTGACGCCGGCGAAGGACAGACCGGTGGCGGCGTACGAGGCGGCGGAGGCGGGCACGAGAGAAACTGCACCAGCGCAGGCGTTGCTCTGCCAACCGACGTACTCGGTGTTGTTCTCCACGGTGTCCACCTCCTCACTGCTGCTCGGCCGCGCGCGGGACATCCCGCGCTGTGTTGGAGGGGACGTTATCGCAGGCTGAGAGAACGCCACAACTCATTTAACGAACGTGTCGGGAACCGTTCACGGACGCGCGCGCGGGCCGCCTCAGACGGTGACGGGCTCGACGGCTTCCGGGTCCTCGCCGCCGAGCACCGCGAGCACCGGCACCGCGTACCGGTCGAGCTTCACCGCGCCGACCCCGTTGATCCGCGCGAGCGCGGCGCGCGACGACGGCGCGGCGTCGGCGATCGCGACCAGCGTGGCGTCGGAGAACACCACGAACGCCGGCACTCCCTGCGACTCGGCCTGGCGCCGCCGCCAGGTCCGCAACTTGCCGAAGGTCTCGGCGTCGGACCCCTCCGGGACCACGCCCCCCATGCGCTTGGGCGTGCGCGGGGCGTCGTCGGTGCCCGGCCCCCGCCCGGCGAGGAACCCGCGGGGGCGGCGGTTGCCCCCCTGTCCGGCGCTGCGGGCGCGGGCCCACGAGATCGTCAGCACCTCACGCGCGCGGGTGACCCCGACGTAGAGCAGGCGGCGTTCCTCGGCGACCTGCTCGGGGGTGGTGGCGTGCGCGATCGGCAGCGTGGAATCGGTGATGCCGACGAGGAACACGGCGTCCCACTCCAGGCCCTTCGCCGCGTGCAACGAGGCCAGGGTGACGCCCTGGACGGTCGGGGCGTGCTGGGCCGAGGCCCGTTGGTCCAGCTCGGCGTTCAGTTCGCGCACGCCGGCCTCGGGCGCGACCCCGACGAGGTCGTCGGCCAGGGCGATCAGCGCGGCGAGCGACTCCCACCGCTCCCGGGCCGTCCCGCCCGCCGGCGGCGAGTCCTCGTGCCACCCGAGGCCCGACAGGACGTCGGTGACGCGCTCACGCAGCGGCTGCTCGGCGACCTCGTTGACCGTTGCACCACGCAACAGAAGCCGGGCCTCCCGGATCTCCGGGCGGTCGAAGAACCGTTCACCGCCCCGCAGGACGTAGGGGATCCCGGCGGCGCCGAACGCCTGCTCGTAGACCTCGGACTGCGCGTTCACCCTGAACAACACGGCGATCTCGGCGGCGGGGACACCCCGCTCGACCAGCGCGACGCAGGAGGCGGCCACCGCGGCGGCCTCCGCCGGTTCGTCGTCGAACTCGCGGAAGACCGGTTCGGGACCCGGCGGGCGCTGCCCCACCAGCGTCAGCCCCGGGCCGGTGTCGGTGGGGCGGCCACCGGGACCGGCCACCCCGAGCTTCGAGGGCCGCACCACGGCGTTGGCGAGTGCGACGACCTGCGGGGTGGAGCGGTAGTCGCGCTCGAGCCGCACGACGGTGGCGCCGGAGAACCGACGCGGGAACCCGAGCAGGTGGCTCGGGGTGGCCCCCGCGAAGGAGTAGATGGTCTGGTTCGGGTCGCCGACGACGCAGAGGTCGTCGCGGCCGCCGAGCCAGGCGTCGAGCACGCGCTGCTGCAGGGGCGAGACGTCCTGGTACTCGTCGACGACGAAGTGGCGGTACCGCGAGCGCACCTCCTCGGCGATCTCCGGCACGGTCTCGATGCCCGCGGCCATCAACAGCAGCAGGTCGGAGAAGTCGACCGACCCCGCGTCGTCCTTCGCGGCCTCGTAGCGCCGGTAGACGTCGGCGACGGTCGCGGCGGGCACGGCGATCGCCCGCCCCGCCGCGCCCGCGCGCTCGACGTACTGGTCGGGCGCGGCGAGGACCGCCTTCGCCCAGTCGATCTCGGCCACCAGGTCGCGCAGCTCGGACCGGTCGAGCCGCAGCCGCGCGGACTGGGCGGCCTGGGCCACGATCGGCAGCGTGCGGTCGACCACCCGCGGCAGG
>CAXUNA010000361.1:0-4616 GCA_964252095.1 uncultured Jatrophihabitans sp.
GGTGCGCTGATCGCGGGCGCGGCCCCCGCCTTCGCGGGGGCAGGCTTGGGGTCGCCGGTCGCGAAGTGGCTGGGGCTGGGTGCGGTGACGCTGGCGAGCGTCAACATCTTCGGCGGCTTCGCGGTCACGGCGCGGATGCTGGCGATGTACCAAAAGAAGCGATGAGGCTCGCGCGGCTCCTCCCACTCGCCCTGGTCGCCGCGGCGCCGGCGGCGGAGGTCCCCGGCATGCTCCCGACCGCCGCCCCGAACCCGCTGCAGGGTCTCGACGGCACCGTCCGGATCGGCGACCTCGAGGTCGACGTCGACTCCCGCACCGTCACCATCTCCGGCTCCGAGCTCGCGCTGACCCGCACCGAGTTCGAACTGCTGGCGACCCTGATGTCCAACCCCCGCAAGGTGTGGCCGCGCGACGTGCTGCTCAAGACGGTGTGGGGCACCGACTGGGTGAGCGACGGCCACCTCGTCGAGGTCCACATGGGGAACCTGCGCCGCAAGCTCGGCGACGACCCGCGTCAGGGCCGCTACGTCCGCACCGTCCGGGGGATCGGTTACAAGATCGGGACGGGATGACCACGGCGATGGGGTCCACCCGGCCGCTCGAACGCACGGCCGCCGCCCTGGCCGCGATCGAGGCCTACGAGATCCTCGAGTCGCCCCCGGTCCACGACCTCGTGGCGCTCGCCCAGCTCGCCACCGTGGTGTGCCGGGTGAGCTCGGCCGCCGTCAACATCACCGACGAGAACACCCAGCACACGATCGCGACGTTCGGCCCGATGCTCGACCCGGGCAGCTGCGAGCGCGAGGACTCGATGTGCGCGATCGGCTTCCAGGCGGAGTCGCTCGTGGTGTCCGACGACGCCCGGACCGACCCGCGGTTCACCGGCAACCCCTTCGTCACCGGGCAGCTGGCGGCGATCCGGTTCTACGCGTCGGCGACGCTGCGCACCCCGGACGGGTGGGAGATCGGCACGCTCTGCGTGTACGACGAGGACCCCTCGGTGATCTCCGAGGCCCAGCGCGGCGGACTGCAGACCCTCGCCCGGCAGGTGATCGACCTGTTCGAACTGCGACGCCGCACCCGCCTGCTGCAGGGGAAGATCTCCGAGCTGGAGCGCTCGCAGCAGCAGCTGGTGTCGTTCGCCGGGCAGATCAGTCACGACCTCAAGACCCCGCTCACGTCGATCATCGGGTTCGCCGAGATGGCGAGCGACCGGGCGTCGGTCTCGGGTGACGAGGTGGCGCTGCGGTACGTCGAGCGGACGCAGGCGTCGGGCCGGCGGATGCTGGGGCTCATCGACGACCTGCTCGACTACGCGCGGGTCGGCGGGATGCTGCGCCGCGACGAGGTGCCGCTGCTCGGGGTGTTCGAGCAGGTGAAGAGCGACCTGCGCTGGGCGGCGGTGGGCGCGGGCGTTACGGCCACCTGCGAGGACGCGAGGGTCTACGGCGACCCGTCGCAGATCCGGCTGCTCATGCAGAACCTGCTCACCAACGCCTTGAAGTACGGCCGGCCGGTGCACGGCGAGATCGCGGTGACGGTCCGGCAGGTCGACGGCGCCCGGCAGCTGCGGGTCGCCGACAACGGTGCCGGCATCCCGCCCGAGGAACGCGCCACGGTGCTCGAGCCGCTCGCCCGGCTGCGCGACGACGTCCCCGGCACGGGCCTGGGCCTCGCGACCTGCCAGCGCATCGCGCGGGCCCACGGCGGCCAGCTCATGCTCGCCGAGACGCCCGGCGGTGGGCTGACCGTGGTCGTGGAGCTGCCGGACCCGGCCTGAGCACGGCGGTGGTGCACGATGGACGCCATGAGTGACGCCGCCGCCGGAGACAAGTCGGTCCTCGCCCACATCGACGAGCTGGTCACCGAGGAGAAGGCGCTGCGCTCCGCACACGCCGGCACCGGGATGACCGAGACCGATCGCGCCCGCCTCAAGGAACTGCAGGGCCAGCTCGACCAGGCGTGGGACCTGCTGCGCCAGCGCCGGGCCCGCGAGGAGTACGACGAGAACCCCGACGAGTCGGCCGAGCGCCCCGTCGAGAACGTCACCAAGTACCTGCAGTAGGACCCGATTTTGTGTATCGAGGCCGCCCCAGGCGGCCTCGACACACGAAATCGGTGGCGGTTCGGCGGTTGTCCACAGGTCGGAGAAAGTTCGCGCGACGCCCCCACCGCGGTTGCAGGATTCCTGCGTGCGGTGGTGGGAGACGGCGCGGTCGCAGGGTGGCGTCATCTCCCTCCGCCAGCTGCGGGAGGACGGCGTCACCCATGCCCGCTGCGACGGCATGGTCGAGCGCGGCGAGATCGTCGCGGTGCTGCCCGGGGTGTTCCGAGCGGCGTCGACGCCCCTCACGGTGGCGGGCCGTCGGTACGCGGCGGTGCTGTGGTCGGGCGGCGTCATCAGCCACGAGACCGCCGGTGCGACGTGGGACGTCGGCGTCGAGGACTCACCGACCTGCGTGCACGTCTCGGTCCAGGACCGCGTCTCGCGCAACGGGCACCCGTCGTTCGTGCGCGTCCACCGCGTGATCCTGCGCGCGCGCGACATCCAGGTGGTCGACGGCCTACCGATCACCACCCGCTCGCGCACGACACTCGATCTCGTCGGGTCACTGCACCGGCGTCAGGCGCGCGACCTGTTCGAGCGGGCCGTCGCACGCACCTGGTTCACCCTCGCCGACCTCGACGCCCGTCTCGAGCAGGAGAAGGGCCGGTCGGGCAACCGCCGCCTGCGCGAGTTCCGCGAGGAGATCGTCCCGGGTGCGCAGTCGGAGTTCGAGCGACGTGTCCACCGGTTGCTCCGCGCCCACGGCATCGCGGGGTGGGAGCCCCAGTACGCGATCCGCACCGCGACCGGGGGCCTCGTCACGGTGGACCTCGCCTTCCCGGCGCAACGGTTGATCCTCGAGCTCGACGGGTGGTCGACGCACGGCGGGCAGGACCGGTTCGGTCGCGACCGCAAGCGTGACCGTCGCACCCTCGTCACCGGGTGGAACACGGCCCGCTTCGTGTGGGCCGACCTCGACGACCCGGCCGCGATGGTCGCCGAGATCCGGGAACTCCTGACGGCGTGACCCGACACCGCACCGATCGTGTGTCTCCAGGCAGCGTGAGGCGGCCTGGATACACAAAATCGGGTCAGGAGAGGGCGGCGTAGAGGGTCGGGGGGTCGACGGCGCCGACCACGATGCTGCCGTCGCTGACGAACAGCATCGAGAGCAGGCCCTGGTTCGTGGTCAGCAGCAGTCCGTGCCCCCACGAGCCGGACACCTTCGTGAGGCGTGAGCCGAACTGGGCCGTGGTGAGCGAGGGGTCGTCGTCGCCCTCGGAGGGCGGGGCGATGACGGCGACGCGGGTCCAGCCCGCGCCGGTCGTGCGGGTCTTGCGGAAGCCGAGCAGCGGGTCGGGGCTGGAGCCGCCGCCTGCCCCGGTCGAGTCGGGGGCGGTGATCGTCGCGCCGTCGGGCGGGACGAACTGGAACGCCTCCTCGTCCGGGACCTGGAACGCGATCTGGGTGAACGTGAGGTCGATCGACGGCTCGTCGGGGTCGTTGCGGGCATAGACCTGCGCCGCGAGCGGCATCCGGGTGTCGCCGTCGAGCCACAGCACGATCCGGCCGATCCGGGTCGCGGACGACGTCGGTGGCGTCAGCACGAGTTGATACGCCGGCCGGCCCGCGACCGTCGACCACGCCGCCACGTGCACCGAGGTGTCGGGCGTGATCGCCGCGACCGCCTGCCGGGCGAGGTCGTCGGGGGTGACGGTGGTGCCGTCGACCGGGACGGGGACGTCACGCACGCCGTCCTCCGACGACGTCCCGACCGACTGAATCGCCACGCGTTTGTTGCTGTCCCACTGCCAGACGGTGTCGCCGTTCTGGTACAGATCGCTCTCGCCGGTCGCGTCGAGGACGGCGATCCGCTGCCGCTGCGGCCCGGCGTACCAGACCTTGATGGTGTTGGTGCCGGACATCAGCCGCGACAGCGACAGCCCGCCCGCGCCCGCCGGGGCCGAGTTGAGCAGCGTGCTCTTCTGCACGACCGTGCCCGCGTACCCCGGGACGTCGACGTGCTGCAGGTCGGCGAGCAACCGGGACGCGGTGCGGGGCGTCGGCCCGTCGTCGGCGCCCGCGGTCAGCACCCCCGCGACCAGCAGCGCGACGGCGCCGCCCGCGACGAGGGGGACGAGCACCCGCCACCCGGTCTGCAGGGACGGCAACGGCACCGGCCCAGGGTGGGCAGCGCGGTCTGAGACACCCCTGAGCACGGCCCGGTCGCGCCGCCGCAGGCCCAGCACAGGCGCGCCTGGCAAGCTGGCCCCGTGCGCCTGCTCATCGTGGAGGACGAGACCCGACTCGCGACCGCCCTGCAACGGGGTCTGGTCAGCGAGGGGTTCTCCGTCGACATCGCCCACTCCGGTCCCGACGGCCTCCACCTCGCCTCGGAGCAGACCTACGACGTCGTCATCCTCGACATCATGCTGCCGGGCCTGTCGGGCTACCGGATCGTCGAGGCGCTGCGCAAGGCCGAGAACTGGACGCCGATCCTCATGCTCACGGCGAAGGACGGCGAGTACGACGAGGCCGACGCCCTCGACCTCGGCGCCGACGACTACCT
>CAXUNA010000362.1:0-4602 GCA_964252095.1 uncultured Jatrophihabitans sp.
GCGCACGGCCCCGCTCTGGAGGCCGCCGGTGCGCTCGACCCGACGCTCGCCCGAGCGCTCGGCGCGGACCCGACGAACGCCACCCTCGGGGCGCAGGCGGTCGGCCAACTCGTGACGCGGTTGAAGATCACCCCGGCCGACGCCACCACCCGGTTGCGGGACCTCGCCACGATCCCGCCGGCGACCCTGCAGTCGGTCGCCACCGCCGGCAAGGCCGTGACGGCGGCGGGGGCGGAGCTCACCGCGCTGGCCGCGGTGCCGGCGTCGGACCTCGCGTTCCTCGGGCAGTACGGCAAGGCGTTGCAGGATCCCGCGACGCAGACGGCCCTGAAGTACCTGCAGGCCAACGCTCCGGGCGTCCAGGCCGCCGCCGCGGCGTCACCGCGCCAGTGGCAGCACTACTTCTGGATCGCGGTCGGCGGCGAGGTGGTCTTCCTGCCGCTGGTGTGGCTGATGGCCGGGTACTGGCGCCCGCGCACCGCCCGTCGCGCGGCGAAGGAGCACGAGGAGTGGGTGGAGGCGGAGCTCGCCAAGCTCACCGCCGAGGAGCGGCCGACCGCCGGCGCCCGGTGAGCGCCACGATGGAGGCGTGAGCGACTTCGTCTTCGGTTACGGTTCGCTGGTCGAGCCGGCGGACAGCGCCCACCCGGCCGAACTCACCGGCGCACGCCGGGCGTGGACCGTTGCCATGGACAACACCGTCGACCTGCCCGGGTACAAGCACTATCTCGACGTCGAGGGATCGCGGCCGGCGGTGTGCGTCGCGTTCCTCGACCTCGTCGACGATCCCGCGTCCACGGTGAACGGGGTCTGCCGCCCGGTCGACCCCGCCGACCTCATGGCGCTCGACCTCCGGGAACGGCAGTACGACCGGGTCGACGTCACCCACCGGGTGACGCCCGCCCCCGGCCGGATCTGGACGTACGTCGGTCGGGCCGACGCCCGGCGGCGTGCGGACCGCGCCCGCGCCACCGGCACCCTGCGGGTCGGCCGGGTCTATCTCGACACGGTGACGGCGGCCTTCGACCGGCTCGGCCCGGACCAGCGGGCGGCGTTCGACGCCGGCACCGACCCGGCCGGCGTGCCGGTCGTCGACCTGCGCCGGGTCGACACCCCCTGAGGATCAGGTCCCGGTGGGTCGGGCCGCGGCGGACCGGTCGAGGTCGGGTTCGAGGTAGATGACGCGGGCCTCGGGGAGCGCGGCGCGGACCCGCGCCTCGTCGGCGTCGATCGCGGCGGCGACGTGGTCGAGCGTCTCGGCGGCGGGCATCGCGAGCTTGGCGGCGACGAGCATCTCGTCCGGGCCGAGGTACATGGTCTTGAGGTGGATGACGCGGTCGACGCCGGGGCCCTGCAGTGCGCCGGTGATGACCGCGACCGTCTCGGGGGTCGCGCCCTCGCCGAGCAACAGGCTCTTGGTCTCGACCACCAGCACCACCGCGACGAGCAGCAGCAGCAGCCCGATCGCCAGGGTGCCGATGCCGTCCCAGACCGGCTCGTCCAATCCGACGGCGAGGCCGATGCCCAGCAGGGCGAGCACGAGGCCCGCCAGGGCGGCGCTGTCCTCGAGCAGCACCACCGGCAGCTCGGGGTTCTTCGCCCGCCGGATGAAGGCGACCCAGCCCCGCCCCTCGAGGTGCGGCTTCGCCTCCTTGATCGCGGTGCGCAGCGAGAAGGACTCGAGCGCGATCGCGCCGACCAGGACGGCGATCGCGACGATCGGGCTGTCGAGTTCGTGCGGCTCACGGATCTTCTCGATTCCCTCGTACACGGCGAACAACCCGCCGAGCGAGAAGATCACCAGTGCGACCAGGAACGCGTAGATGTAGCGGTCGCGGGCGTAGCCGAAGGGGTGCTCGGGCGTCGCGGTGCGCCGCGCCCGCCTGCCGCCGACCAGCAGCAGCACCTGGTTGCCGGAGTCCACCACCGAGTGCACGCCCTCGGCGAGCATGGAGCTCGAGCCCGTGATCGCGAACGCGACGAACTTCAGCACCGCGATGCCGACGTTCGCCCCGAGCGCCGCGACGATCGCCTTGCCGCCGCCGTGCGCCCCGGCGGCGGGGTCGTGACCTCCGGCGGTGGGGTCGTGATCTCCGGCGGTGCGCTGCTCCGTCATGGGCGCGACGGTATCGCCCTTCTCCCACAGGGTCCTGACGCGATCCAGATGTTCGCGCGGCGCACGTGGTCTGGCTCACGTCGCGTGACGATCCGTGCGGTCACCGTGTCCCATCCGTGACGGTCGCCCGCTCAGGGTGGGGCCGCGGCGGGCGACCGTCGCCTGCCGCACCACCTCGTAGGGTGCTGGCGTGCCCCGGACGTCGACCCTGGCCGTGACGGCCGCCCTGTCCGTCGCTCTCGTGCTCGCCGGCTGTGGCGGCGACGGTGGCGGCGTCACCGTGTCCAACCAGGCGCCGGCGCCGTCGGTGCAACCGGGGGAGCCCACGCCCGCCGCCCCCAGCTTCGCGGCCGCACCCGCGACCGGCGGCACCGGCGACGTCAGCTTCGCGGGCGTCGCGGTCACCGGGGCTCTCGACACCACCGCCGAGCCGGGCCTCACCTCGGCCAGCTCCACGCCTGCGCCGGGGTTGCTCGTGAAGGACCTCGTGGTCGGTACCGGGGTGTTCGCCACACCGACGGCCGCGGTGACCGTGCGCTACAAGGGGATCCTCTACGCCGACGGCACGCAGTTCGATGCCGACTACGACACCGCCCACCCGGATCCGTTGCAGCTGCGCACGTCGGTGAGCGGCTTCGCGCAGGGCGTGGGTGGCGTCAAGGGTGTGGTGCCGATGCGGGTCGGTGGCCGCCGACTGATCGTGTTCCCGGCGTCGCTGGGGTACGGCGCGGTGCCCGAGGGGCCGATCCCGGCCCACGCCAGCCTGGTGTTCGTGGTCGACCTGCTCGGCGTCTCCTGACGGTGTGTCAGGCCGGGGCGAGCGCGCCCTCGGCGACCAACCGCTCGACCGTGGCGCGGGCACCGTCGCGGTGCAGGGAGTCCAGCGCCGCGGTGTAGGCGTCGACGAAGCGGGGCTCGTCGACCAGGTCGCCGAACAGCGTGCGGTCCTCGACGAACGCGAGTCCGCCCTGCCCCGCCCGCGTGCGCAGCGTGTCGGCGAGCCGGTCGACGATCGTGATCGGTTCGCCCTTCTCGTCGACCCCCTCGTCGTATCGGGCCCAGCTCGCGACGACCGCGGCCGCGCGCTCCATCGGCCCGCCGGCGGCGATCTGCTCGCGGATGACCGGCAGCAGCCACTTCGGGATGCGGTCCGAGCTCTCGGCGCAGAGCCGCGCCACGGTGTCGCGCACGTTGGCGTTGGAGAACCGGGCGACCAGCTCGCGGCGGTAGGCGTCGAGGTCGATGCCCGGTACCGGGTCGAGCGTCGGTGACGCCTCCTGCTCCATGTAGGCGAGCAGGAAGTCGGCGAACAGCGGGTCCTGGCAGACGTCGTGCACCAGCCGGTAGCCCGAGAGGTAGCCGAAGTAGCACAGCGACTGGTGGCTCGCGTTGAGCAGGCGCAGCTTCATGAGCTCGTACGGCCGGACATCGTCGACGACCTGCACACCGACCTCGTCGAACGCGGGACGCCCGAGCGGACCGAAAGAATCTTCCAGTACCCACTGGGTGAACGGCTCGCAGACGACCGGCCAGGCGTCGTCGATCCCGAGGGTGTCGCGGACGAGGGCGACGTCGTCGTCGGTGGTGACGGGCGTGATCCGGTCGACCATCGAGTTGGGGAAGCGGACCTCGTTCTCGACCCAGTCGCCGAGCTCGAGGTCGGCGAGGCGGGCGTAGGCGGTGAAGACCCGCTGGGCGACGTGGCCGTTGCCCTCGATGTTGTCGCAGCTCATCACGGTGAACGGCGGGACGCCCGCCGCGCGGCGCCGGCGCAGTCCCTCGGTGACCAGGCCGAACGTCGTGCGCGGCGGCTCGTCCGAGGTCAGGTCGTGCCGGACGTCGGGATCGTCCGCGGCGAACTCGCCGGTGACGGCGTCGATGTTGTACCCGCCCTCGGTGACCGTCAGCGAGACGATGCGGGTGGCGGGGTCGGCGAGCTTCGCGAGCACCGCCTCGGGGTCGGACGGTGCGTGCAGGTAGTCGACGATCGAGCCGATGACGTGCGGGGTGATCGAGCCGTCCGGCGCCTTCTCGACCAGGGTGTAGAGGCCGTCCTGGGCGTCGAGCACCTCGGCCATCCGGGCGTCGCCCGGCAGCACGCCGACGCCGCAGATCGCGAACTCGCGGGCCTTGCCCTCGGCGAGCAACCGGTCGACGTACATCGCCTGGTGCGCGCGGTGGAAGCCGCCCACGCCGACGTGCACGATCCCCGCGACCAGGCCGGCCCGGTCGTACGTGGGGCGGGGGACCTCCGGTGGCAGGTCCCCGAGGGTGCGGTCGGACAGCGTCGTCGCCATGGCGCTCATCTGATCACGGTGGTGCACATCTGAGCAAGACGTGACCGCCTCGGCGCTCAGACGGGCGCGGGCTCGGCGGCGGGCACGGCCGGGGCGGACCGGCGGCCGCGGCGCAGCAGGACCAGGGACAGCTGCTGGGCGACGCCGGCCGCGGTGACCATGTTGAGGGCGCCGGGTCCGATGGAGCTG
>CAXUNA010000363.1:0-4547 GCA_964252095.1 uncultured Jatrophihabitans sp.
ATCGCGCGCCTCGACGGCGGCGGCGGTGGCATCCGCGTCGTCGACCGCGATGTACGTGCTCCACTCGGCGTCGCCCGGCCCGACCCCCGCGACGTCCGCGCCGTCGAGGCGCGCGATCGCGTACCGCGGCGCGCCCGGCGGGGTGACGGTCTCGAAGGTCCAGCCGAACAACCCGCCGTAGAACGCCTGCGCGGACTCGACATCGGGCGCCCGGACGTCGACCCAGCAGGGCACGCCGTGCGGATACGTGTGCGGCACGTCGGTCATGCCCGGATGTTCTACCGCCGGCCCCCGACGACGTCCAGGGGCGAGGGGTCAGACCAGTGAGTCGCGCCAGGCCCCGTGCAGCGAGGCGAACCGGCCGTCGCCCGCGGCGATGAGGTCGGCCGGTGTGCCGTCCTCGACCACCCGGCCGTCGTCGAGGACCAGGACACGGTCGGCGATCTCCACGGTCGAGAGCCGGTGGGCGATGATCAGCGCCGTGCGCTGGTGCAGCACGGTGCGCAGCGCGCGTTGCACCAACCGCTCGGTCGGCACGTCCATCGACGAGGTCGCCTCGTCGAGCACCAGCACCGCCGGGTCGGCGAGGAACGCCCGGGCGAACGCGACCAGCTGCCGTTGGCCCGCCGAGAGCCGCCCACCGCGCTTGCGCACGTCGGTGTCGTAGCCGTCGGGCAGGGCCGTGACGAACTCGTGGGCGCCGACCGCGCGCGCCGCCGCCTCGACGTCGGCGCGGTCGGCGTCGGGCCGGCCGAACGCGATGTTGTCCGCCACCGACCCGGAGAACAGGAAGTTGTCCTGGGTGACCAGCACGACCGCCTGCCGGAGATCGGGTTCGGCGAGGTCGCGCAGGTCCACGCCGTCGAGCCGGACGGCACCCGAGGTCGGGTCGTAGAACCGGGCGATGAGCTTGGCGATCGTCGACTTGCCCGCGCCGGTGACGCCGACCAGGGCCACGGTCTGCCCGGCGGGGACGTGCAGGTCGAGCGCCGGCAGCACCACGGTGGCGTCGCGGCCGGTGCGGTAGGAGAAGTCGACGGCGTCGAGGTCGACCCGCCCGGCGACCGGCCGGGGCAGCGGTTCCGGCCGTTCCGGCTCGGGTACCGACGGCCGTTCGGCGAGCAGCCGCGAGATCTTCTCCAGCGCCGCCGTGGCCGACTGCAACGACGTCCAGAACATCGACAGGTCCTCGAGCGGGTCGAAGAAGTACCGCACGTACAACAGGAACGCGGTGAGGACGCCGAGCTCGAGGCCGCCGTCCGCGACCCGGAACGCGCCGTAGACGAGGATCGCGACGAGCGCGAGGTTGCCGATGAACGAGGTCGCCGGCGTGAAGACCGCCTGCAGGCGGAAGGTGACGGCGTTCGCGTCGCGGTAGCCGTCGTTGAGGGCGCCGAACAGTTTCTCGTTGCGCTCCTCGCGGCGGTACGCCTGGCCCGCGCGGATGCCGTTGAACGTCTCGACGAAGTTGACGATGAGCACCGCGACCGTCTCGCGGGTGGCGCGGAACGCACCCTTCGCCCGACCGGAGAACCAGCGGAACAGCAGGTAGAGCGGCAGGAACGTGGCGAAGGTGATGAGCGCGAGCTGCCAGTCCAGGACGACGAGCACGATCGCGATCCCGACCATCATCGCGAACGCGGCCAGCAGCTGGTCCAGACCGGTGTCGAGCAGTTCGGTGAGGGTGTCGACGTCGGAGGTCAGTCGCGAGATGACCCGGCCGGACGTGAACCGCTCGTGGAACGACACCGACAGCTTCTGGGCGTGGTCGAACGCGCGCCGCCGCAGCTCGAACAGCACGGCCTGCCCGACCCGGCCGCCGACCTTGACGAACGCCCACCGCAGCGCGCCCGCCGCGGTGCCGGTGACGAGCAGGGCGGCGCCGGTGGCGACGAGCGGGGCCCAGTCGCCGCGCGTCGCCGCGGGCAACCCGGTGTCGATCGCGACGCCGACCAGCCAGGGCGCCGCGAGGAAGGCCACGGTCTGCAGCACGACGAGCGCGAAGGTCAGCGCGACCGACCGCCGGTGCGGGCGGACGAGGTCGGCGAGCAGCAACCGGGCGTCGCGGTCGAGCCGGGTCGAGGGTGGGGTCGCGAGCGAGTCCTCCGCCTCGGCCGCGGCGGCGGCGTCCTCGGGCAGCAACCCGCGCCACCGGTCGTCGCGGGGCGCGGCGGTGTCCGCCTCGGCGGGGAGGGACTCGGTGCTCATCGTTCGGCCGCCGTCAGGTCGGAGTCCTGCGCCAGCAGGTTGCGGTACGCGGGCACCTCGCGCAGCAGGTCGTGGTGGGTGCCCAGTGCGACGATCCGGCCGCCGTCGAGCAGCGCGACGCGGTCCGCGAGTGCCACGGTCGACGGCCGGTGGGCGACGACGAGCGCGGTGGAGGTCGCGAGCACGCGGCGCAACGCGGCCTCGACGAGTTCCTCGGTGTGCACGTCGAGGGCCGACAGCGGGTCGTCGAGCACGAGGACCCGCGGCCGGCCGAGCACGGCGCGGGCCAGGGCGAGGCGTTGCCGCTGGCCGCCGGACAGCGACAGGCCCTGCTCGCCGATCCGGGTGTCGAGTCCGAACGGCAGGTCGAAGACGAACCCCGCCTGCGCCACCCCGATGGCCTCGGCGACGTCGGCGTCGGAGGCGTGCGGCCGGCCGAGCGTGACGTTCTCGCGCACGCTCGCCGAGAACAGCGTGGGTTCCTCGAAGGCGGTGGCGACGTCGTGGCGCAGCGCGTCGAGCGGCAGGTCGCGCACGTCGACCCCGCCGATCCGGATCGCGCCGCCGCTGACGTCGTGCAGCCGTGGGACGAGCGCGGTGAGCGTGGTCTTGCCCGAGCCGGTGGCGCCGACCAGCGCGACGGTCTCGCCGTCCTCGACGACCAGGTCGATGCCGGCCAGCACGTCGTGGTCGGCGTCGGGGTAGCGGAACCGGACACCGGCGAACTCCAACCGCCCGGCGGGCACGGCGGCGTCGCGGGCGGTGACCGGCGAGGCGGGGTCGCTGATCGTCACCGGCGCGTCGAGCACCTCGAAGATCCGGCGGGTGGCGCTGGCCGCCTCCTCACCGAGGGCGAGGAACCAGCCGAGGGAGATGATCGGCCACTGCAGGCGCAGGTAGAGCGTCAGGAACGCGACGAACGCGCCGAGGCCGAGGTCGCCGTGCACGACCGCGTAGCCGCCGCCGACCACGACCACGCCGAGGACCACCTGCGGTACGGCCTCGAGGAACGTCCAGAACCCCGCGAGGGTGTGGATCTTGGTCAGCTCCGCGCCGCGCAGCACCTCGGCCTGGCGCCCGAACGAGGCCAGCATCGACGGCCGGCGGCCGTACGACTTGATGACCCGGATCCCCAGCGCGGACTCCTCGACGGCCGTGGCGAGGTCGCCGGTGAGGTCCTGCGCGCGCCGGGCGTCGCGGCTGAAGCGGATCTCGAAGGCGCGGGTGAGCCCGATGAGCGGCAGCAGCAGCGCCACGACGACGACGCCGAGCAGCGGTTGCAGGTGGATCAGCAGCCCGCAGATGACGCCGACGGTGACGAGGTTCGCGACGAGGAACACCGCGCCGAACCCGACGAAGCGGCGGACCGCCGACAGGTCGGAGGTCACGCGGGACAGCAGCTGGCCCGACGGCCACCGGTCGTGGAAGGAGATCGGCAGTCGCTGCAGGTGGGCGTGGACGTCGCGCCGGATGTCGGTCTCGATGCCGAGCGCGACCCGGGCCATCGCCCAGCGGCGGCAGAAGAACAGCAGCGCCTCGAGGACACCCAGGGCGAGCGCGAGGCCCGCGAGCGGCCAGATCCCGGACGGCTCGTGCCGGGCGATCGGGCCGTCGACCACCGCGCCGATGACGAGCGGGACGACCGCCTGGGCGAGCATGGCGCCGATCGCGGTGACGAACATCCACACGATGGGGCGGCGGTAGGGACGCAGCCAGGGCACCAGCCGGCGCAGGCTCCCGAGGGTTCCGGCGGAACCCCGCTCCGCGTCCGCCGTCACCACGCCCGACACGGTACGACGAGGGTCGGACAGAACTCGAACGCTTTGTCGACGAGCGAAACGGCCGGTGCGACGGAACTGTCGGTGCCCGGTGCCAGAGTCGCGGCATCGGACCGGTCCACCGGGGAGGAGGGGTGAGCGATGAGCACGGGACGCCCCAACCGCGTCGCACCCGACGGCACGTTGCACGCCGTGCCCGAGCGCGGCGCGATGTTCGGCAACCGTGGTCCGCTGCTCGGACCGGCGGGTGAGGTCGTCCGGCCGTTCGCCGTGAGGCGGTGGATCGTCTGCGTCCTCGAGTTCAAGGGTCGGCGGCGGGAGCAGTGGCGGCCCGGCCGGTACACCGAGCTGTACTTCCTCGACGAGGCCACGGCGCTGGCCGCGGGCCACCGGCCGTGCGCGGAGTGCCGTCGTCCGGCGTACGACGCGTTCCGCCGGGCCTGGCAGCGGGCGGCCGGTCTCGACGCGGCGCCGGGCGCGGACGCGGTGGACGCGGCCCTGCACACCGACCGGTTGCTCGACCGAGGCCGCCGCCGCACGTTCGAGGCCGAGGTCACGGAC
>CAXUNA010000364.1:0-4538 GCA_964252095.1 uncultured Jatrophihabitans sp.
GGGTGGTGAGGTCGGCGAGCGTGGTCGGCACGCCCTCCGACGCTAGTCGGCTCCCCGTCGGTCAGCCGGTGCGGGCGGGCTGGCCCGCGCGGGCGTGACCGAGGCGCTGCAACGCACCGAGGCCGAGCGCGGCCGACTCCGGCAGCAGCACCCGCAGCGCGGGCTCGCCGTCCAGCTCGAGGCGCTTGGTGGTGCCGATCTCGGCGAACAACCGGGCGGAGACGGCGGCGGAGGTGGAGGCCGGGGTGACCAGTTCACGCATGCCGCGCAGGGCGGCGGCGGCGGCGAGGTGACGGACCAGCGAGCGGCCGATGCCGAGACCCTGCCAGCCGTCCTCGACGAGGATGCCGATCTCGGCGCGGGTCTCGGGCAGCGCGGCCGAGCGCACCGGACGCGGGCGGGTGAGCTCGGGGTCGGCGGAACCCCAAGCGACCACCCGACCGTCGCTCGAGGTGACGACGACGGTGTGCGGCCGGCCGAGCATGTGCTGCAGCGCGGAGACCGACGGCGGGTTGCCGCCGCTGCGGTAGCGGTAGAGCAACGTGGTCGGGGTGCAGCGGTGGTGCAGCGCGGCGACGCCCGCGAGGTCGGAGGGCCGGGCGCCACGGACCATCAGCACGGCGTCACCCGCCCGGATCGTCCAGGGGCGGCGGGCGAGGGCGTCGTTGTCGGCGGCGAGCGAGGGCTGGCGCGCACCGGCCACCGCGGGTCGCGGCAGAACGGTGGGCTGAGGGTCGGGCACGCCGACGCCGATCTGGCGTCGGGCCGACGTGGACATCGTGGTCATGGCCGTGACGGTGCCAGAGCCGTGTTTCTCCTCTGTGACAGCCGAGAGACCGCCGAGGAAGCCTTCCCGCCGCCGTCCGGACGCTCGTCACACACACGCGCGGGTGGGCGGCTGTCGTAGGCTCGCGTCGCTTCGGGCCTCTAGCTCAATTGGCAGAGCAGCGGACTTTTAATCCGCGGGTTGTCGGTTCGAGTCCGACGGGGCCCACCCGGAACCACCACCGCCGCGCACGGCGCGTCGATACCCTCGAAGGCGTGCAACGGCCACTGCGAACCCTGCTGCAGGGCAAATGGCTCGCCCTGCACCTGCTCGTCGTGGCGCTGGCCGTGGCGATGGTGCTGCTCGGGCACTGGCAGCTCGACGTCTCCGACCGCAAGCACTTCAACTGGCAGAACTTCATCTACGCCGTGCAGTGGTGGAGCTTCACCGGGTTCCTGCTGTTCTTCTGGCTCCGGCTGATGCGTGACGCCGTCCGGCCCCCGGCGCCGACCGAGGCGACCGGGGAACTGGTGGTCGCACGCCGGGGCGATTCCGCACCCGGACCGGGCGCCGCGCTGATGGTCGCGGACGCCGCGCCGGACGAGATGCCGACGGTGTACCGCGGCTACGTCATGCCGCAGCTGTCGCGCGACCCGGACCGCACCGGAGACCGCACGCTGCGCGGCCCGTACAACGACCACCTCTGGCAGCTGGCCATGGCCGACGCCGCGAACGACGAGGGTCCGGTGCCCACCACCGCCCGCCCGCTGGTCGACGCGCCGACGCTCACCGCCCGGGCCCGCCGGGCGCAGGAGATCGCGCAGCGCGACACCCGCGCCCTGCCCGGAACCGGCACGGACACGGGCGGCCTCGACCCGGCTGACCTCGACCGCGGGTGACGCCGACGCCCGTCCCGTAGCGTCCGGATCATGGCCGGGCGGCGCGACCTCACCTACCGCGCCGTCATCCGGCTGTTCCGCGTCGTGTTCCGCCTGTTCGACCTGCGGTTCGACGTCCGCGGTGTCGACAACATCCCCGCGCACGGGCCGGCGGTGCTCGCGTGCAACCACGTCGGGTACCTCGACTTCACGTTCGTCGGGCTCGCGGCGGGGCGGCAGGGCCGGCTGGTCCGGTTCATGGCCAAGGCCTCGACGTTCACCAACGCGGTCTCCGGCCCGTTGATGCGGCGGATGCACCACATCCCGGTCGACCGCGACGGCGTCCTGACCGGCGCGGTGGCGTACCGGATGGCGATCCGCGCACTGCAGGCGGGCGAACTGGTCGGCGTCTTCCCGGAGTCGACCATCAGCCGGTCGTGGACGCTACGCGAGTTCAAGCCGGGCGCGGCGGCCCTCGCGGTGCGCGAGCAGGTGCCGCTCGTCCCCGTCGTCACCTGGGGCGGGCACCGGATCGCGAGCGTCGACGGCCACGTGCAGCCGACGCGGCACGTCCCGGTCGCGATCCACGTCGGGACCCCGATCCTCCCGACGCCGCACACCACCCGCGATGAGATCGAATCGTTGCTCCGTGCAGCGATGCAGGAACTCCTCGACACCGCCCAGACCGCCTATCCCGTGGCCGGATCGGGGAGATGGTGGCAACCGTTGCACCTCGACGGCACGGCGCCGACCCCGACGGAGGCGGCCGCACGGGAGGACGAGGTCGAGAGCGCACGGCTCGCGAAGCCGGCGAGCAGGCACGCCGCCCGGGAGCTCAAGAGCTGAGCTGCTCCTCCTCCGACCCGTCCGACGGCTCGGCCAGCACGCGTCCGTACCGCTCGAGCACCCGCGCCCGCAGCGCACTGTTCTCGCGCGGCACCGGTTCGAGGAAGACGTCGGCGATGTCGGGTACCTCGCGCACGAGCCGGTCGGCCACCCGCAGCATGGCCTGCTCCACGTCGCCCGCACCGAGCGAGTCGACGATGTCGATCCGGGCGCACACCAGGACCTTGGCCGCGCCGATCTGCATGGTCAGCAGGTCGACCACGTCGACGATCTCGGGCTCCTGCTCCAACCGCCGGGAGATCTCCCGCACCAGCCGGATCGGCGCCTGCTGACCGGTGAGCAAGCCGATGTTGGTGCGCACCAGCAGGAACGCGACCACGACGAGCAGCGCCCCGATCGCGAGCGACGCCGCCCCGTCCCAGACCTTGCTGCCGGTGAGGTCGTGCAGCAGCACGCCGAGAGCGGCGAGGGTGAGGCCGACCAGCGCGGCGCTGTCCTCGAACACCACGCTCTTCACCGTCGGGTCGTCGGGGAACCGCAGCCACCGGCGCGTGGTGATCTGGTCGCCCTTGGCCTCGCCGCGCGCCTGCTTGAGCCCCTGCCGCAGCGACGTGCCCTCGAGCACCGCCGACACCGCCAGGACGACGTAGTTGACGATGACGTCCTTCGCCGGCTCCGCGGCCTCGGACAGGATCGTCGAGATGCCCTGGAAGATCGAGAAGGCGGCGCCGATCGCGAAGATGCTGACGGCCGCGATGAGCGACCAGACGTAGCGCTCCTTGCCGTAGCCGAACGGGTGGAGCCGGTCAGCGGGCTTCTCCGAGCGGCGCACCGCGAACAACAGGAAGACCTCGGTCGTGGTGTCGCCGAAGGAGTGCGCCGCCTCCGACAGCAGCGCGCCGGAGCCGGTGAACAGGCCGGCGACGAGCTTGGCGATCGCGACGCCGAGGTTGGCGAGCAGGGCGAGGACGACGGTCAGGTTCGACTCGCCCTCGCCGTCAGGCGTGGTGGTGTCGGGCTGGGCGTCGGTCACGATGTTGTCCTGTCCGTGACCGGGCCGCGCGTCACCACCGTTGGCCGCTGCCTCCGGAGACCTCGCGCACCGCGGGACGGACGTCGGCGAGGTAGACCAGCGCCGCGACGACGGCGATCAACGAGATCGGGTTGAGCCCGGCGCTGAACCACGGCCGGTAGAGCGACACGATCAGCCCCGAGACGGCGAACGCCCCGATGGTGATGGCGAGCCACACCGGCTTGGTCAACTTGTTGACCGTCGGGAACGCCTGCGCGGATCGGGTGGCGCAGTCGACGAGCGCCCAGACCTGCAGCACCAGCATGACGAAGACCAGGACCCGGTTGATCCAGAGCTCCACGTCGAGGAACAGGTACACACCGTCAGGGTACGGATCGCGGCTTGCCACGTCGCCCCGTACGAGCGGTGAACCTCCTGCGCACACGCGGCGGCCGCCGGACGACGACACCCCGCCTCCCGGCCGGAGCCGGGTGACGGGGTGTCATGGACGTGCTGCGTCAGCTGGTCGCCTTCTTGGCGGTGGACTTGCGCGCGGTCTTCTTGGCCGGCGTCGTGGTCTTGCGGGCCCGGGTGCTCGCGGCCTTCTTGGCGCGGGCGCTGCGCTCGTTGTGGGTGCGGGTGGCCTGCGCCTGCTCGGCCGCGCGGCGACGCGACGGCTTCGCGGCGGCGTCCTCGACGGTCTCGGTGGCGGCACCGACGAAGCCCGCGACCCGGGCGACGCGCGGGTTGTTGCGCAGCTCGGTCACGACGGCCTCACCGCGGGCGGCGAGGTCGGCCCGACGCGCGGCGTAGGTCTGCTCGACCTGCTTGCGGTACGCCTCGGCGCTCTCCCGGGTCTTACCGACGATGGCGCCCGAGCGGACGTCGTCGACCGTCTTCTGGGTGCTGCCCACGGTCTCGTTCGCCCTGCCGAGCACGGTCTGGAACCGGCCCTGGACCTTGTCGGCGGCGTCGGTCGCGGTGTTCTGCACGCGGGCGACGGCGCGGGCGGCGAGGTCGGCCCGACGCGCGGCGT
>CAXUNA010000365.1:0-4497 GCA_964252095.1 uncultured Jatrophihabitans sp.
GAAGAAGCCTTGTGCCACATCGCATCCCGAGCGGGCGAGCTCGGTCGCGGTGGCCTGGTTCTCGACACCCTCGGCCACCAGCCGAAGTCCGAGGGAGTGCGCCAGCAGGATGGTCGAGCGGACGATCGCGGCGGCCCGCGGGTCGTCGGCCATGCTGTCGTGCCGGGCGGTGGAGAACCGCACGGTGGGCGTGTTCTCGTGGGTGAGCACCAACTCCACGCCGTCGACCGCGAGCGCCGCGGCGGTGTCGATGCGGCGGATCCGGGCGTGGGCGTGCGGCGATCCGAGCACGCGGACCACCAGCGCGCCGGCGAGCGGGGTGTCGAACGTGTACGGCTCGGTGCCGGTGACCACCCGCTGCGCGGCCGGTGGGTGCGGTGAGCACCCGACGCCGTCACCGCCGCCGGCGGGTTCCGGTCCGCGCCCGGTCACACCCCGGGTGATCGCCTGCCGGATCGACCGGTACCCGGTGCAACGACAGAGATTTCCCTTCATGAGGCGGGGCAATCGCTCCGGGTCCTCCACCTGCTCCGGGGTGAGGGTCGACGCCGTCACGATCATGCCGGCCGTGCAGAACCCGCACTGGAAACCGAAGTCCGCCACGAACGCCGCCTGCAGCGGGTGCAACCGGTCGGGCTCCCCCAGCCCCGAGACCGTGGTCACCGCGCGGTCCTCGGCCCGCTGCGCCGGGTAGATGCAGGACTGCACCGCGCGGCCGTCGACGAGCACCGAGCACGCGCCGCAGTCCCCCGCGTCGCAGCCCTTCTTGACCTCGGCGTGGCCGTTCTCGCGCAGGTAGGTCCGCAGACACTGACCGGCGCGCGGCTCCCCGTCGAGCGGCGTCCCGTTCACCGTGCACCTCACGCGGCGAGTTCCTCCCGGATCTCGGCGAGCAGCACCCGGCTCACGTGCTCCCGCCAGTCGGCGGTGCCCAGCGGGTCGGTGTACCAGCCCCCGACCGCGTCGAGCGAGGCGGCGAGGCCCGCCGCACCCGGCAGTTCCGCGAACCGCAGCACGGTCGGACGCCAGGTCGCGGCCGTCACGGTCAGCACCGCCCAGCCGTTCTCGTCCACCCGGCCGGTCAGCACGGCCCCGGAGCGGCCGAGCTCCGCGAGCGCGATCTTGCGGTACGCGGTGCGGGCGCGCAGCGCGTGGACCGGCAGGTCGACGGCGCGCAGCACCTCGCCCGGTCGCAGCGCGTTCGTACCGTTGCCGGTGATCAGGTCCTCGACCGGCACGCGGTACTCGCCGCCGTCGGGCCTCCACACCAGCGCCTCGCCGTCGAGCGCGACGGCGAGCGACACCATGCCCGCGGCGGCGAACGACTGACAGATGTTGCCGCCCACGGTCGCGACGTTCCAGACCTTCCGCGAGGCCAGCAACGCGCCGGCGCACTGCTCGAACAGCGGGTGGGCGCGCCAGCCGTCGCGGGCGGGCAGGTCGGCGAGTTCGGCGATGGTGCACGTGGCGCCGATCCGCAACCCGGCGTCGGTCACCTCGACGGTGGGCCACCCCATGGTCGTGAGGTCGACCAGGCCGGTCGTCGCGACCTGCGGTTCGGAGTAGAGCCACGTCCCACCGCCGAGCACCCGCTCACCGGGCGCGAGCGCGAGGTCGGCGCGCCGCGTGGCGCGGCGGTAGCTGCGCACCGTCTCCAGATCCACACCTCCAGCGAACCGTACGAACGTGTCGGCCGGGTAACCGACCCCGGCGGCCGCTGCGAGCCATCGGAAACGTTCTCGCCACACCCGGGACGAGCAGTGGAAACATCCCGGGGAGATCTTGATCCGCGCACCGCACCCTCGGAGGAGCAACCATGGCCCGACTCGGGACGAACCGGTACGGCAAGGCGGAGGTGCGCGTCGTCCGCATCGGCCGCGGCCTCGGCCCCGGTGGCACCGACGTCATCCGCGACTGGAACGTGTCGTCGTCGCTGTCCGGCGATCTCGAGGCGACCCACCTGACCGGTGACAACGCCAACGTCCTCGCCACGGACACCCAGAAGAACACCGACTTCGTGTACGCGCAGAAGCTCGGCCCGGTCGAACCGGAGACCTACGCGCTCGCGCTGGCCGAGCACTTCGTCACCAGCCAGGAACCGATCACCCGCGCGCGGGTGGCGGTCGAGGAACTGCCCTGGACGCCGATCGGCGAGGGCGGTCACTCCTTCGCGCGGTCCGGCCAGTACGTCCGCACGACCGTCGTGCACCACGACCAGGACACCGGCCCGACGGCGGTCAGCGGCCTGCGCGACCTCATCGTGCTCAACACCACCAACTCGGAGTTCTGGGGTTTCCCCCGCGACCCGTACACGACCCTGGCCGAGACGAAGGACCGGATGCTCGCCACCCAGGTCAGTGCGACCTGGCGCTACCGGCCCGACGCCCTCGAGGGTCTCGACTTCGGCGCGGCGTTCGCCACCGCGACCGCCACGCTGCTGTCGACGTTCGCCGCGACCTACAGCTACTCGCTGCAGCAGACCCTCTACGCGATCGGCGAGGCCATCGTGGCCGAGGTTCCCGAGGTCTGCGAGGTCCGGTTGGCGCTGCCGAACAAGCACCACTTCGTGGTCGACATGACGCCGTTCGGCGAGGAGAACACCAACGAGGTCTTCTACGCGGCCGACCGCCCGTACGGCCTCATCGAGGGCGCGATCCTCGCCGACGACGCCCCGGCCGAGGGCACCGCCTGGCTCTGAGCACGACACCCACCGCCGTGCGCCGCACGGAGGGACACCAGCACCGAGGAGGAACGACGATGACCGCGACCGTCGACGGACCCGACCTGGCGAAGCCGAAACCGGCGAAGCACCCGGTCGACGAGGTCCTGCCGTTCCCGAAGCTGTTCGTGCTCGGGCTGCAGCACCTGTTCATCATGTACGCCGGTGCCGTCGCCGTGCCGCTCATCGTCGGGCCCGCGGTCGGGCTCGACAGCTCTGATATCGCGATCCTCGTCAGCGCCGACCTGCTGGTCTCGGGCATCGCGTCGATCATCCAGGCCGTCGGCATCGGCAAGATCATGGGCGTACGGCTGCCGGTGGTCGCCGGCGCGACGTTCACGGTGCTGAACCCGATGATCATCATCGCGAACCAGTACGGCGGCCGCGACGGCCTGCCCTACGTCTACGGCGCGCTGCTCATCTCCGGCGTCTTCGGCCTGCTCATCGCCAAGCCCTTCTCGATGGTGCTGCGGTTCTTCCCGCCGATCGTCACCGGCACCGTCATCGCGATGATCGGTCTGTCGCTCATCGGCGCCGACATCGGGCTCATCGCCGGCAACAAGTTCAGCAACTTCGTCCCGGCCGTCCCGGTGCTCAACGCCGACGGCAGCGCCAAGGTCGCGAACGGGTCGGTCGTCACCACGATGAACCCCGACTCCGGGCAGATCTCACACATCGCGCTCGCGGCCGGCGTCATCCTGCTCATCGTCGTCATCACCCGGCTGTTCCGCGCTTTCATCGGTCAGACGGCGGTGCTGATCTCGATCGTCATCGGCACCCTCATCGCCTGGCCGATGGGCCTGGTCGACTTCTCGTCGGTCTCGCAGAGCAAGTGGATCGGCATCTCCGAGCCGTTCCACTTCGGTCCGCCGAAGTTCGCGGCCGCCGCGATCATCAGCATGTGCATCGTCGTGCTGGTCACCTACACCGAGTCGACGGCCGACATGCTGGCCGTCTCGGAGATGGTCGACAAGAAGCTCAGCCCCAACGACCTCGCCCGCGGCCTCGCCACCGACGGGCTCTCCGCCCTGCTCGCCGGGTTCATGAACTCGTTCCCGGACACCGCGTACGCCGAGAACGTCGGCCTCATCGGCATGACGAAGGTCAAGAGCCGGTGGGTGGTCGCGGTCTGCGGCGTCTTCCTCGTGATCCTCGGGGTGATCCCGAAGGTGGGCGCGATCGTGGCCGATCTGCCCTCACCGGTGATCGGTGGCGCCGCGACCGTCATGTTCGCGATGGTCACCGCGATCGGCATCCAGACGCTGAACAAGGCGCGGTTCGACAACAACCACAACCTGCTCATCATCGCGGTGTCGTTCTCGTTCGGGCTCATCCCGGTGATCCAGCCCGCGTTCTACATGCACTTCCCGCAGAACTTCCAGGTCATCTTCGGCTCGTCGATCACCTCGACGGTCATCGTGGTGTTCGTGCTCAACCTCGTGTTCAACCACTGGAACGCGTTCCCCCGGCGGCAGCGCGGCGGCACGGTCGAGACCGCCATGACCCACGGTGCGGTCGCCCCCGACGAGGACGAGATCGAGGCCATCGAAGAGACCCCGGCGTCGTCGCGGTCACTGCCGCACTGACACTGAGCCTTCGATGACCTGATCTGAACTTCCGGGGGTCGGCATTCGTCTGACGGGTATGTCCCGGAACGTCACCCACGCCCTGCTCGCCTCCGTCCTCGTCGCCGGCGTCGCCGGTGCGGCCCTCGTCGCCCCCGCGGCGGCGGCGGCCCCACCGCCCCGCCCGGCCACCACCACCCTCGCCCTGCCCGC
>CAXUNA010000366.1:0-4493 GCA_964252095.1 uncultured Jatrophihabitans sp.
CTCACGCTCGGCGCGGGTGCCGCCGGCGACCTCGCCCTTGTAGATCCAGACCTTGACGCCGATGCGGCCGAACGTCGTCTTGGCCTCGTAGAAGCCGTAGTCGATGTTGGCGCGCAGCGTGTGCAGCGGGACGCGACCCTCGCGGTAGAACTCCGAGCGGCTCATCTCGGCGCCGCCGAGGCGACCGCCGCACTGGACCCGGATGCCCTTGACGCCCGGGCTCTTCAGCGTGGACTGCATCGACTTGCGCATCGCCCGACGGAAGCTCACGCGGTTCGAGAGCTGCTCGGCGACGCCCTGGGCGACCAGCTGGGCATCGGACTCGGGGTTCTTGACCTCGAGGATGTTCAGCTGCACCTGCTTGCCGGTGAGCTTCTCGAGGTCACCGCGGATGCGGTCGGCCTCGGCGCCACGGCGGCCGATGACGATGCCCGGACGCGCGGTGTGGATGTCCACGCGGACCCGGTCACGGGTGCGCTCGATCTCGACCTTGGCGATGCCGGCGCGCTCCATACCCTTGCCCATGAGCTTGCGGATCGCGACGTCCTCACCGACGTAGTCCTTGTAGAGCTTGTCGGCGTACCAACGGCTCTTCCAGTCGGTGGTGATGCCGAGGCGGAACCCGTGCGGGTTGACCTTCTGGCCCATCAGCGGGTCCGTCCCTTCTTGGTGTCGGTGCGCGCATCCACGCTCTCGACCTCGATCGTGATGTGGCTGGTGCGCTTGTTGATCCGGTACGCCCGGCCCTGCGCCCGCGGCCGGAACCGCTTGAGCGTCGGGCCCTCGTCGACGTACGCGGCCGACACGAACAACGTCTCGGGGTCGAGACCGTTGTTGTGCTCGGCGTTCGCGATCGCGCTCGCCAGCACCTTGCCGACCTGCTCGGCCGCGGCCTGCGGCGCGAACTGCAGCACCGACTGGGCCTGCCGGGCGGGCAGGTTGCGGATGAGGTCGATGACGCGGCGCGCCTTCATCGGCGTGACCCGGACGTAGGTCGCCCGCGCGAACGCGGTGCGGACCTCGTCCACGGTGCTGTCGGATGGCATCTGAAGCGTGTCCTCTTCTGTCTTCTTCGGTACGGGCGGCTGGCGGTGGCGACGCGACTGATCCAAGGATCAGGCGCGGCGGGCCCGCCGGTCGTCACGGATGTGGCCGCGGAACGTGCGGGTCGGCGCGAACTCGCCGAGCTTGTGGCCGACCATGCCCTCGGTGACGAACACTGGGACGTGCTTGCGGCCGTCGTGCACGGCGATGGTGTGGCCGAGCATGTCGGGGATGATCGTCGAACGCCGCGACCAGGTCTTGATGACCGCCTTGGAGTTCTTCTCGTTCGCGACGTCGACCTTCTTGAGAAGGTGGTCGTCGACGAACGGACCCTTCTTCAGACTGCGTGGCATCTGGATCTACCTCAGCGCTTCTTGTTGGTGCGACGGCGCCGCACGATCATGGCGTCACTGGCCTTGCCGCGCTTGCGGGTACGGCCCTCGGGCTTGCCGTTCGGGTTGACGGGGTGACGTCCACCGGACGTCTTGCCCTCGCCACCACCGTGCGGGTGGTCGACCGGGTTCATCGCGACACCACGGACGGAGGGGCGCTTGCCCTTCCAGCGCATACGGCCGGCCTTGCCCCAGTTGATGTTGCTCTGCTCGGCATTGCCGACCTCGCCGACGGTGGCGCGGCAGCGCACGTCGACGTTGCGGACCTCACCGGACGGCAGACGCAGCTGCGCGTACGGGCCGTCCTTCGCCACGAGCTGGACGCTCGCACCGGCCGAACGGGCCATCTTGGCGCCGCCACCGGGCCGCAGCTCGATCGCGTGCACCGTGGTGCCGACCGGGATGTTGCGCAGCGGCAGGTTGTTGCCGGGCTTGATGTCGGCGCGCGGGCCGTTCTCGATCTGGTCGCCCTGCTTGAGCGACCGCGGCGCGATGATGTAGCGCTTCTCGCCGTCGGCGTAGTGCAGCAGCGCGATCCGCGCGGTCCGGTTGGGGTCGTACTCGATGTGCGCGACCTTGGCCGGCACGCCGTCCTTGTCGGCCCGACGGAAGTCGATGAGCCGGTAGGCCCGCTTGTGACCGCCGCCCTGGTGACGGGTGGTGATCCGGCCGGAGTTGTTGCGGCCGCCCTTGTTGTGCAGCGGGCGGACGAGCGACTTCTCCGGCTCGGTGCGGGTGATCTCGGCGAAGTCGGCGACGCTCGAGCCACGACGGCCCGGGGTCGTCGGCTTGTAGTTGCGGATAGCCATGGTTGGTCAGTCCCTCAGTTCCCGAAGACGTCGATGCGGTCGCCGTCGCGCAGCGTGACGATGGCGCGCTTGATCGCCTTGCGCTTGCCGAAGCCGCCCTTGGTGCGCTTGCGCTTGCCGGGGCGGTTCAGGGTGTTCACGTCGGTGACCTTGACCGAGAACACCTTCTCGACGGCGATCTTGATCTGGGTCTTGTTGGCGTCCGGGTGCACCTCGAACGTGTACTTGTTCGCGTCGAGGAGCCCGTAGCTCTTCTCCGAGATGACCGGAGCCAGCAGGACGTCGCGGTGGTCGTCGAACATCAGACGGTCTCCTCGGTCTCGGAGCTGGTGGCCGAGGCGGTCGCGGTCTTGCCCTTCGGCGGACCGGCCACGAACGACTCCAGCGCGGCGGTGGTGAACACGACCTCGTCGCTGACCAGCACGTCGTACGTGTTGAGCTGGTCGGAGTAGATGAGGTGCGCGGCCGCGGCGTTGCGCAGGCTCTTCCAGGTGTGTGCCTCGGTGCGGTCGAGGACGAGCAGCACCTTGCCCTGCTCGACGACCGTGCGCAGGTTGGTCACGGCGTCGCGGGTCGACGGCGCGTCACCCTCGAGCAGCGCGGTGACGATCTTGACGCGCTCCTCGCGGGCCCGGTCCGAGAGGGCGCCGCGCAGGGCGGCGGCCTTCATCTTCTTCGGGGTCCGCTGGGCGTAGTCACGCGGCACCGGGCCGTGGGCCACGCCGCCGCCGGTCCACTGCGGCGCACGGGTCGAACCCGCACGGGCGCGGCCGGTGCCCTTCTGACGGTGCGGCTTCTTGCCGCCACCGCGGACGTCGCCGCGCCGCTTGACCGCGTGCGTGCCCTGGCGGGCGGCGGCGAGCTGGGCGGTGACGACCTGGTGGATCAGGGCGACGTTGGTCTGGACGTCGAAGATCTCCGCGGGGAGGTCGACGGTCTCGGCCGTGGCGTCGGCGTCGAGCGGGTTGCTGACCGTGACGGTCAGGTACTCGGCGGTCTCGGTCTTCGACAGATCGGTGGCAGCCATCAGGCGGTGCCTCCCTTCGCGGCGGTGCGCACGACGAGCAGCGCACCCTTGGGCCCGGGGACGGCGCCCTTGATGAGGAGCAGGCCGCGCTCGGTGTCCACCTTGTGGACGCGCAGGCCGGCGGTGGTCTGCTGGTCGTGACCCATCCGGCCCGCCATGCGCATGCCCTTGAAGACACGACCCGGCGTGGAACAGCCGCCGATCGAACCCGGCGAGCGGTGCTTGCGCTGGACGCCGTGGCCCGCGCCGAGGCCGCGGAAGCCGTGACGCTTCATGACGCCCGCGGTGCCCTTGCCCTTGGTGGTGCCGGTGACGTCGACGAGCGCGCCGTCGGCGAACACGTCGGGACCGAGCTCCTGGCCGACCTCGTACTCGCCGGCGAGCGAGGTGCGCAGCTCGACGAGGTGACGACGGGGCGTCACGTCGGCGGCCTTGAAGTGGCCGGCGACCGGCTTGGTCACCTTGCGGGGGTCGATCTCGCCGTAGCCGAGCTGCACGGCCGTGTAGCCGTCGCGCTCCGGGGTGCGGATCTGCGTCACCACGCACGGACCGGCCTTGACGACCGTCACCGGGACGACGCGGTTATTCTCGTCGAACACCTGCGTCATGCCGAGCTTCTCGCCCAACACGGCGCGGTAGGGGTACGACACCCCGCTCGGGTTCTTCGGGCGGACGCCCGTTGCCTCTGTCATCGTCTGCTCTCTCGCTGTCTACGTCTCTGTGCGGCTGGTCGGATCGTCAGATCACTGGATGTTGACGTCGACGCTGGCCGGCAGGTCGATGCGCATGAGCGCGTCGACCGTCTTCGGCGTGGGGTCGAGGATGTCGATCAGACGCTTGTGCGTCCGCATCTCGAAGTGCTCGCGGCTGTCCTTGTACTTGTGCGGCGAGCGGATCACGCAGTACACGTTCTTCTCGGTCGGCAGCGGCACGGGACCGACGACCTGCGCGCCCGTCCGGGTCACGGTGTCGACGATCTTGCGCGCACTGGCGTCGATGGCCTCGTGGTCGTAGGCCTTGAGCCGGATGCGGATCTTCTGTCCCGCCATGGGTCTGTCACCTTCGCTGTGGTCACTGTCTTCAGCAACGATCGTGTGCTGCAGGTTCGAGCTCGCCCCGCGAGATGCGACGGGAGAGCGGGTGGTACTGGCGGGGGGGGGGGGGGGGGGGCCCCCCCCCCCCCCCCCCCCCACCACCCCCAAAAATATGGGGCGCCAGACC
>CAXUNA010000367.1:0-4489 GCA_964252095.1 uncultured Jatrophihabitans sp.
AACCCCTGACCCCCACACTGCCAGTGTGGTGCGCTACCAGCTGCGCCACAGCCCCGAAACCTCGACAGACTTTACACAGCGGGTCGGCGCGGACCCGAACCGGGCCGGTCCGCACGGCCGCCGCGACGCGCCGGACGGGCCCGTGAGGGGCTCCTGCACCCCCTCGGTGGGCCGATCGCCCATACTGGGGACTCTGGACCTCCCGGAATACGGGGGGTCGGCAGTCCGGTGGCCTCCTGAAGCGGTCATCCCGGCCCCACCGCCGGACGCGCCGCAGAGCAGTACCTAGACAGATCGGAGAGCTTCGTGAACCGCAAGGAACTCGTCGCCGCCGTGGCCGAGTCGGCCTCGCTGGAGCAGAAGACCGTCGACGCCGCGCTGCGTGGACTTCAGACCGTCCTCGAGGACGCCGTGGGCAAGGGCGAGAAGGTCAGCGTGCCCGGCTTCTTCGCCCTGTCCACCGGACAGCGTGAGGCCCGTGAGGGTCGCAACCCGGCCACCGGCGCCACCATCACCATCCCGGCCGCCACCACGGTCAAGTTCTCGGCCGGCAGCGCCCTCAAGGACGCCGCCAACAAGTAGGACCCCGGTACGGCAGAACGGCCCGGCTCCTCGCGTGAGGAGCCGGGCCGTTCGTGCGTGGTGAGGCCCGGGTCAGTTGGCCGCGCTCGGCGAGGCCGTGGCCGACGGCGTCGCGGAGGTCGACGGCTTCGGGGTCGTCGAGCCGCTCGTGGTCGGCGTCGGCGTGACCGTCGGGGCCGCGATGCCGAGCTTCTCGATCGCCGGCAGCAGGTCGGTGGCGGGCGTGTCGATGGCCGTGCCGTTGAGGTAGACCGTCGGGATCGAGTTGACGCCCTTCTTCGACGCGTTGTCGGTGAGCTTGTCGACGAACGCCTTGTGGTTGTCACCGGTGACGCAGGCGGCGAAGCCGCTCTTCTGGTCGTCGGTGGCGGTGGGGACGGCCTTGGCGAAGTAGCCGATCAGCGTGGCGTCGCTGCGGCCGTCGGTGCCCTCCGCCGGTTGGATGTCCGTGCCGTCGACCTTGCTGTAGAGGTAGGCGTGCATCTTGCTGAAGAAGTCGACGCTGTAGTCCGAGGCGCAGATGGCGGCGTTCGCCGCCCGCGACGAGTAGTTGGTGCCGTTCGACGACCGGTCGAGGAACCCGACGGGGTGGTACTGGATCTGCACCTTGCCGGCCGTGACGAGCGCCGCGAGCTGCGCGCCGGTGGTCTGCTCGAAGTTGTTGCAGACCGGGCACTGGAAGTCTTCGTAGGCGATGATCTTCGCGGGAGCCGTGTCCTTGCCGACCGTCACGCCGGTGGTGACCGAGGCGTTCGTGGCGGTGAGTTGACCCGCGACGTCGGCCCGCTTGGCCTGCACGCCGATGCCGATCACGCCCACCAGCACCACGACCACGCTGATGCCGGTCACCAGGTACAGCGAGCGGCTCTTCTGCTCCCGCTTGCGGGACGCGAGCATCGCGTTGTACTTCTTCTGTCCCGCCTCGGTGCGCATCCGCTTCGCCGACGGCAGCGGGACGGAGTCGTTGCGGCCGAGGTAGGAATCGACCGAGAGCCGGGTGATCGGCCAGAGCACGAGGTAGACCGCGAGGACCAGCAGGCCGACGTCGCGCAGGATGTCGAGGGTGTACGACGTGGCGCCGTCGGTGGCACCGCCACCGCCGAAGCAGCCGCAGTCGAGCTTGATGCCGCGCGCCGCCGCCTGGACCAGGCCGACGAGGAACACCACGAACAGCAGGCCGGAGATGATCGCGGCGAGCCGGGTGACCAGACCCAGCAGCAGGAGCAGCGCGAGCATCAGCTCCAGGACCGGCAGGCCGTACCCGATGGCCTGCGACATCCACTCGGGCGTCGCGTCGTAGGCGCGGACGGCCCGGACGAACTCATTGGGGTCGCTCAGCTTCGAGTAACCGGCCCAGACCCAGATCGCGGCGAGACCGAGCCGGATCACCGTCCCGAGCCACGCCCGCGCACTCTGCAAGTTCACGGGGGGTGAGGATAGCCGGGGCAGGTCAGGAGCGCCGTGCCACGACGGCCTTCACGGTCGACCTCTCAGCGACGAACGTCAGCACCGGGATGGTGCCGCAGGCTGCGACGACGATGATCCGCCACCAGTTCAGCCGGGCCTTGATGGCGAGGTCGAGCACGGCGAGCAGGTAGACGATGAACAACCAGCCGTGCGCGATGCCGACCACGGCGGTGACCGCGTTCGCGGCGTCGCCCCCCGCGGTGTACTTCACGATCACCGCGACGGTGAGGACGATGAGCAGGGTGCCGGTCACGTAGGCCATCACCCGGTAGCGGCCCAGCGACGACCGCACCTTCGGCGCCAGGTCCGAGATCGAGCGGGGTGCGCTGCCCGCGCTGGTGGTCACGTCACCGGACGGTACCGGGCGCCCCTCCCGGCACCGGTCCTCCCGGCGCGTCAGCACCGTCGGACCGGCCGGGACGGCGAGACTCGCAGGCGTGAGCGCGACCGCGGACCAGCAGCCGGCCTGGCGGCACGAGACCGCCGGCGAGCGTCGCTGGTGGACGGCGGCGGTGATGGTCGCGGTCGGCGTGATCCACGTCTTCCTGCCCGAGCAGCTGGCGGCCCTGCGGTCCCCCGAGATCACCGGCGTGATCATCATCGTGCTGGCCATCGTGCTGTTCCTCTCGCACCCCGGCCGGATCCGGGACCGCACGCCCATGCTGCGGGTCCTGTCGCTCAGCCTGCTGCTGGTGCTCATCGTCGTGAACCTGGTGTCGCTGGTCCTGCTGGTGCACGCGATCGTCGCCGGCGACCCGATCACGCCGGGCAACCTGCTGCTCGGCGGCGCGATCGTCTGGCTCACCAACGTCGTCGCGTTCGCCTTCCTGTTCTGGGAGTACGACCGGGGCGGGCCCGCGGCGCGCGCCCACGCCGAGAAGGAGACCCCCGACCTGCAGTTCCCGCAGATGACCGACGACAAGCTCGCGGCGACCTTCAGCCCGGAGTTCGTCGACTACCTCTACGTCGCGTTCACCAACGCACTGGCCTTCTCCCCCACCGACACCATGCCGCTGTCACGGTGGTCGAAGGGCTTGTTCGCGTTGGAATCGCTCGTCTCGTTCGGCACCATCGCGCTGGTCGCCGCGCGGGCGGTCAACATCCTGCCTTCGTGAGGCTCAGAACGTCGCGGTGACGCCGGTCAGCCGCTCGCACAGCTCCCACAGCCGAGCTGCCACCACCGGGTCGCGGCTGCGACGGCTCGACGGCACCGGTGTGGGGTAGCCGCCGATGCCGCCGGGGCCGTTCGGGCCGATGTACCAGCCCCCGGGCAGGTCGGGGACGGTCGCCGCGTAGAGGGTCGGCAGCGCACCCATGTCGGCGCTCTGGCCGATCACCCGGTTCGTCACCGCCATGACCCGGTCCTGGAACGAGTCCGTGTGCGACTGCAGGTTCGTCGACGCGTACCCCGGGTGCGCGGCCTCGGAGCGGACGCGCGACCCCGCGTCGGTGGCCCGGCGCTGCAGCTCGTAGGCCAGCTGGAGATCGGCGAGCTTGCTCTGTCCGTACGCGCCCCAGCGGCGGTAGCGACGCCGCTCCCAGTTCGGGTCGTCGAGCGAGATGCGTCCGATGCGGTGTGCCTCGCTGGACAGCCACACCACCCGGTCGGTGACGCGTGGCAGCAACCGGGCCACCAGCGCGAAGTGACCCAGGACGTTGACCCCGAACTGCGACTCGAAACCCTGCGCGGTACGGGTGAAGGGGACGGCCATGATGCCGGCGTTGGCGACGAGCACGTCGACGTCCCCGGAGAGGCCGTCGGCGAACCGTTGCACCGAGCTCAGGTCGGCGAGGTCGAGCTCGCGAACCTCGGTGTCGCCATCGATGGCCGCCGCGGCCGCCTCACCCTGGTCGACCCGCCGCACCGCGAGGACGACGTGCGCCCCGGCGCGAGCGAGCTCCCTCGACGTCGAGAGACCGAGTCCGCTGTTGGCACCGGTGACGACCACGGTGCGGCCGGACTGGTCGGGGATGTCGTGCGCGGTCCACTTCGCGGCCATGCCGGGAACGCTACGCGGTCACCCCGAGCACGCGGCCCGCCAGCGCCACCGCGATCTCCTCGCCCGCCGCGAGGCCGACACCGTCGGTGACCACGACGTGATCGGCCCGCCAACCCGCCGCGGCGAGCTCACCGTGCCGCGGCAACCACCCGGCGTCGGCGATCTCGAGCAGGTCGCGGTCGAGGTGCGAATCCCCTGCGGCGAGCAGGGTTGTCGCGCCCACCCGCGTCGCCAGCTCGTGGGCGGCGGCGCCCTTGCTGACGCCGCTCGGGATCCAGTAGAGCTTGCGGCCCTGCGCGGAGAAGGCCCAGCCGTGGGCCGCCGCCCACGCCGCGGCCGCGGGCACGGTGTCGGCGGGCATCAGCGCGAGGTCGACCACCGCGTAGACGAACAACCCCTCTGCCACCCGCCGCGCGCTGGTCCACTCCGGCCGGCACAGT
>CAXUNA010000368.1:0-4480 GCA_964252095.1 uncultured Jatrophihabitans sp.
ACACGCTTCACAGGAACTCCCGGGGAGGACAGCACGCACGGCTGTGTTCCCGGTCACCGAATCAGACCCCGGTCCGAGCGGCAACGACGCGTTCGGATCGGGTCGGGTCAGCGTCGTGTTCGGGTCAGGCGGAGCCCTCGGTGTTGCCGGCGCCCGCGGCGGCGACGTCGAGCAGGTCGTACTTCGCGATCGCCTCGGCGGCCGCCTCGGCCTTGACCTCGCCGCGCTTCGCCAGCTGCTCGAGCACGGCGACGACGATCGACGGCGCGTCGACGTGGAAGAACCGCCGGGCCGCGCCGCGGGTGTCGGCGAACCCGAAGCCGTCGGTGCCGAGCGAGGTGTAGTCGGTGGGCACCCAGCGCGAGATCTGGTCGGGGACCGCCCGCATCCAGTCCGACACCGCGACCACCGGACCCCCGACGTCGGCGAGCGCCTGGGTCACGTACGGGATGCGCGCGGGCTCGGACGGGTTGAGCAGGTTGGCCTGCTCGCAGTCGACGGCCTCCCGGCGCAACTCGTTCCACGAGGTCGCGGACCAGACGTCGGCGTCGACGCCCCAGTCCTCGCCCAGCAGGTGCTGGGCCTCCAGCGCCCAGCCCATGCCGACACCGGACGTGAGGATCTGGGCCCGCGGCCGGCCCTCGTGCTCCATGCCGGGGGAGTACAGGTACAGCCCCTTGAGCAACGCGGCGACGTCGAGGCCCTCGGGCTCCTTGGGCTGCGACATCGGCTCGTTGTAGATCGTGAGGTAGTAGAAGACGTCCTCGCCGAGCTTGCCGTCGGCGCCGACGCCGTACATGCGGCGCAGGCCGTCCTTGACGATGTGGGCGACCTCGAACGAGAACGCCGGGTCGTAGGCGACGACCGCCGGGTTCGACGACGCCAGCAGGAGCGAATGTCCGTCGGCGTGCTGCAGTCCCTCACCGGTCAGGGTGGTGCGACCGGCGGTGGCGCCAAGGACGAAGCCCCGGCCGAGCTGGTCGGCCATCTGCCAGAACTGGTCGCCGGTGCGCTGGAACCCGAACATCGAGTAGAAGATGTAGAACGGGATCATCGGCTCGCCGTGCGTGGAGTACGCGGTGCTGGCGGCGATGAGCGAGGCCACCGAACCCGCCTCGCTGATGCCCTCGTGCAGGATCTGGCCGGTCGTCGACTCCTTGTACGACAGCAGCATGTCGCGGTCGACGGCGTCGTACTCCTGACCGTGCGGCGAGTAGATCTTCGCTGTCGGGAAGATCGAGTCGAGCCCGAAGGTGCGTGCCTCGTCCGGGATGATCGGGACGAAGCGGTGGCCGATCTGCTTGTCCTTGATGAGGTCCTTGAACAACCGGACCGTCGCCATGGTGGTCGCGACCTGCTGCTTGCCCGAGCCCTGCCGCAGTTCCTCGAACAGCGACTCGGCCGGGGTGGGCAACGGCTTCGCGCGGACGACGCGCTTGGGCAGGTAGCCGCCCAGCGCCGCGCGGCGCTCTTTCATGTACGCGATCTCGTCGGACTTCTCGCCCGGGTGGTAGTACGGCGCGAGGTCGGCCTCGAGCTGGGAATCGGTGAGCGGGATGTAGAGCCGGTCGCGGAAGGCCTTGAGGTCGGCGACGGTCAGCTTCTTCATCTGGTGCGTGGCGTTGCGGCCCTCGAAGCTCTCCAGCGTCCAACCCTTGATGGTCTTGGCGAGGATGACGGTCGGCTGACCGGTGTGGGTGCGCGCGGCCTGGAACGCCGCGTAGACCTTGCGGTAGTCGTGGCCACCGCGTGAGAGCTTGCGCAGCTCGTCGTCGCTCATGCCCTCGACCATCTTGCGCAGCCGGGGGTCCCCGCCGAAGAAGTGGTCGCGGATGTAGGCGCCGGACTCGACGGTGTACGTCTGGAACTGGCCGTCGGGCGTGTTGTTCATCTGGTTGACGAGCGCGCCGTCGCCGTCGGCGGCGAGCAGCGGGTCCCAGTCGCGGCCCCACACCACCTTGATGACGTTCCAGCCGGCACCGCGGAAGTAGCTCTCCAGCTCCTGGATGATCTTGCCGTTGCCGCGGACCGGGCCGTCCAACCGTTGCAGGTTGCAGTTGACGACGAAGGTGAGGTTGTCGAGCTCCTCACGGGCCGCGACGCCGATCGCACCGAGGGATTCGACCTCGTCCATCTCGCCGTCGCCGAGGAACGCCCAGACGTGCGAGTTGGAGGTGTCGGCGATGCCACGGGCCTGCAGGTAGCGGTTGAACCGGGCCTGGTAGATCGCGCTGATCGGGCCGAGGCCCATCGACACCGTGGGGAACTCCCAGAAGTCCGGCATCAAGCGGGGGTGCGGGTAGGAGGACAACCCGTTCGGAGCCTTGGACTTCTCCTGCCGGAAGCCGTCCAGCTGGGTCTCGGTGAGCCGGCCCTCGAGGAACGCGCGGGCGTAGATGCCCGGCGCCGCGTGACCCTGGAAGTAGACCTGGTCGCCGGAACCACTCGCGAGGTCCTTGCCGCGGAAGAAGTGGTTGAAGCCCACCTCGTAGAGCGACGCTGCCGACGCGTAGGTGGCGATGTGGCCGCCGACGCCGACCTTCTTGTTGGCCCGGGACACCATCACCGCGGCGTTCCACCGGATGTACGCGCGGATGCGACGCTCGATGTCCTCGTCGCCGGGGAACCACGGTTCGCGCTCCGGCGGGATCGAGTTGATGTAGTCGGTGCTGCGCAGCGCGGGCACGCCGACCTGTCGCTCGCGGGCCCGCTCCAGCAGTTTGAGGATGAGGTAGCGGGCCCGGGTCCGCCCGTCCGCGTCGAGGGCGGCGTCGAACGACTCCAGCCACTCCTGCGTCTCGTCCGGATCGATGTCCGGGAGCTGGGTCGGGAGGCCGTCGGTGATGATCGAGAACCGGTCACGCGTCACCCGGCCCAGTGTCCTCCATCGACCGCCGCGTGTGACAGCGAGCACCCGTCGGATCCCGGTCCGACGCGTCTGCGTGTGGTTCCACCTCGGCCGGCGACCCCTCACCGGTTGGCGCAGCGCACCCGATGTGGTGGACTACCCGACGACGCGACCGCCCCGGTACGGCGCGCTCATCGACGAGGAGTGAGGCTGTTCCGTGACGACGCCGACGGGTGCCGCCGCGCGCATGGGCTTCAAGCCCGGCACGATCGTGCAGGAACTGGGATACGACGAGGACGTCGACCACGAATTCCGTGACGAGCTCGAGAGCGTCATCGGCGAGGAACTGCTCGACGAGGACTCCGACGAGGTCGTCGACGTCGTCCTGCTCTGGTTCCGCGAGGGCGACGGGGATCTCGTCGACGACCTCGTGGACGCGATCGCGCCGCTCGCCGACGAGGGTTGTGTCTGGCTGTTGACGCCCAAGCGCGGCAAGGCGGGGTACGTGGAACCCTCCGACATCTCCGAGGCCGCGCCCATCGCCGGTCTCACCCAGACCTCGATGGCCACGGTCGGCTCCGGGTGGTCCGGGGCGAAGCTCGCGAGCCGCCGTGCGAGCGGCAAGGGCGGTCGGTGACCGCCGCCCTGCCGGAAGCCGACTCCACCGTGGGGCCCGCCGTCGGTGAGCTCGCGCCCGACTTCTCGCTCCGCGACCAGAACAACGAGATCCTCACGCTGTCGGAGTACCGCGGCGAGAAGGCCGTCCTGGTCGTCTTCTACCCGCTGGCCTTCACGGGGATCTGCTCCGGCGAGCTCACCGGGGTGCAGGTCGCGATCGACGCCTTCAGCACCGACGCCGTCCAGGTCGTCACCGTCAGCGTCGACTCGGTGCCCACGCACCGGGTGTTCGCGGACCAGTACGGATTCGACTTCCCGTTGCTCGCCGACTTCTGGCCGCACGGCGCGGTGGCCACCGCCTACGGCTGCTTCGACGAGGCGGCGGGCATCGCGACCCGCGGCACCTTCCTGGTCGACGTCGACGGCGTGCTGCGGTTCGTGGAACGCTGCGGCGCCGGCCAGGCGCGCGACCCGCGGGCCTGGCTCGACGCGATCGACGCGCTGGCCTCCCCTCCGCCTCAGCGGCCGTAGCGCTCCGCGAGTCGCTGCTCCACCGTCTGCGCCTGCCGGCGCGGGTTGACCGGCACCAGATCCGCACCCGGCCGACGCTCCGCCCGGTTGCGTTCCGCCTCGGCCTCCCGGGCGGCGGCGTCCTCCCGGGCCCGCTTGCGGTCGGTCCGGACCATGACGACCGGGGCCGCGAGCGCCAGCGCCGCGAACAGGTACCACTGCACGATGTAGGCCAGGTGCTGCAGTTCGAAGGCGCCGCCCGCGGGATTCGACAGGTCGGGCGCGGGCAGCGCCGTGAGTCCCTCGGTCCCCGGCTGCCCGGCGTCGAGTTCGACGTAGCCGTCGAGGACCTGGCCGCCGAGCCGACCCGCGGCGGCCTTCGCGTTCACGGTGTCGACCTGACCGTTGCCCAGTGCGGCGAACTTGTCGTCGGCGGTGTCGGAGGGCTGCACCCGCCCGGTGAGGGTGACCTCGCCGTCCGGCGGCGGGGGCACGGCGGTGGGG
>CAXUNA010000369.1:0-4475 GCA_964252095.1 uncultured Jatrophihabitans sp.
CTCATGGTCGGGCTGGTCGCGGCCGGGCTGCTGGTCGCGCTCTCGGCCGGCCCGCGCCTCGCGGTGCTGTTCGTCGCCGGGCTGCTCGTCGGCCTCGGGGCGGCGATCAAGATCCCGGCCGTCGTGGTCATGCCGTTCCTGCCACTGCTCTGGCTGCGGTACCGCCCCGGCGCCCCGGCGTGGGACGTGCTGCCGTGGCGCGACGCCGTGCGCCACCGCTGGCCCGACGTCGTGGCGGGGCTGGCCGCGGCCCTGGTCGGCTCGGTCGTCGCGCTCGCCGTCTGCACGGTCGTCGCCGGTCACGGGCTGGCGTGGCTGACCGCCGCCAACACCTCCGACCACGGCGGCGGCCCGGTCGGGACGGTGCTGCTGGTGGCGGTGCTGCTCGTGCTGTGGGCTGCGGCCTGGCGCGACCGGCAGTGGCAGTTCCTCGCCGGCGCGCTGCTCGCACCCGCCCTGCTCTCCGCGTTCTCGTTGGCCTGGTACTGGTTCTGGCCGCTCATCCCGGTCGCGGTGGTGGTCCGGAGCCGGCTCGCGGTCTTCGCCATGACCGCCGTCGCGGTCGTGGAGCTCTACGTGGTGCGGCCGAACGGGGTGAGCTTCGCGCTGCGCCCGGAGCTGGTCGAGGTCGTGGTCGTCCTGGTGTGCTGGCTGGTGATCGACCGCACCTGGCGGCCGTTCCGCGGCGACGCGCTGCCGCAGCCGGGCGCCGCCGCGCGCACCGCGGACGTCGTGGCACCCGCAGCTCCCTGAGGTCTCCCCGACTCCACATCGCGGCGCCGTTAACCTCCCACCTCGTGTCGTGGCGTCCTGCACTCCTGTCCCGGTGGTCGGCGATCGTGCTGGTCGGGGCGGTGTCGGCCGCGGCGCTCGTCGCGGCGGTGGAGTCCGTGGTGGCCGCGACGACGGCGTTGCAGGCCTCGCTGGACGGCCTGCCGGGCGCCACGCCGACGTTCACGGTCACGAGTTCCTCCGACGAACCCGAGAAGACGTCGACGATCGGGTACACGGCGTCGTGGAAGTTCCCGGGCGTCACCAAGACGTGGGACTACTCCTCGACGCTCACCGTGGCGAAGGGCGTGGAGGACCACGACCCCTGGAAGGTGCAGTGGGCGCCCGCGGACGTCGCGCCGGGCGTCGCGGCCGCCGGGCAGTACCTGTCCGCCGTGCGCACCGCCGCGACCCGGGGCGGACTGCTCGACAGTGCCGGTCAGCCGCTGTTCACCCAGCAGGAGGTCGTGACGGTCGGCATCGACCGCACCCAGGCGGGCGACCTCACGGCGCTCGCGAACCAGCTGGCCGCCGTGCCGCAGCTGCAGACCACCGCCGCCCAGATCCTCGCCGACGCCAAGGCCACGCCGACCGGTCAGCTCGTGACCGTCGTGACGCTGCGGCGGTCGGTCTACGACCAGGTGAAGCCGGTCATCTACAACCTGCCCGGCGTGCAGTTCCCCACCAGCACGGCGTTGCTCGGCCCGACCAGCACCTTCGCGCAGCCGCTGCTCGGCCGGATCGGTCCGGCCACGGCCGAGCAGGTGAGCGCATCGAAGGGCACGATCGCGGCCGGTGACGTGGTCGGCCAGGGTGGTCTGCAGGAGGCGTTGAACAGCACACTCGGCGGCGAGCCCGGTCTCACCGTGCAGCTGCTGGACCAGGCGGGCGACAAGGTCCGGGACCTCGCCGCGGTGACGGCTCCGGTCCCCGGCAAGGCCGTGGAGCTGACGCTCGACCGGGCGACGCAGACCGCCGCCGAGTCCGCTCTCGCGGGGGTGACCCTGCCGGCGGCGATCGTCGTGACCCGGCCCTCGACCGGCGCGGTGCTGGCCGTCGCGAACAACGCGGCCGCCGCCGCCGAGGGCGACATCGCGATCGACGGCCAGTACCCGCCCGGCTCGACGTTCAAGATCGCCACGTACACCGCGGTGTTCTCGCAGCTGGCGGGCACGACGCCCGGCACCACCGTCGACTGCCCCGGCACGACCACCGTCAACGGCCAGACCGTCACCAACGAGGACGGCTTCGTCAAGGGCACCATCCCGGTCGCGCAGGCCTTCGCCTTCTCCTGCAACACCAGCGCGGCCGCGTTCGCCCTGAAGCTGCCGGCCGGCGGGTTGGCCAGGGCGGCGTCGTCGCTCGGGCTGGGCCAGACGTGGGACCTGCCGGTCGAGGCGTTCTCCGGATCCATGCCGAACGCTGCACAGAGCAACGAACTCGCGGCCGAGGGTTACGGCCAGGGTCAGGTGCTGGTCAGCCCGCTGCTCATGGCCGAGATGGCGGGCGGCGCGGCGACGGGTACGGCGATCGCGCCGTCGCTCGTCGTCGGCTCACCCGGGGCGAAGCTCGCGAGGCAGTCCGCGGCCGTGACCACCGCGATGAACACCCTCATGCGCGACGTCGTCACCGTGCCCGGCGCCACCGGCCGGGCGCTGGCCGACCTCCCGGGCGACGTGGCGGGCAAGACCGGCACCGCCGAGTTCGGTACCGACACCCCGCCCAAGGCGCACTCGTGGTTCGCCGGCGTCCGCGGGGACCTGGCGTTCTCGGTGTTCGTCGAGGGCGGCGAGCGCTCGACCGAGACCTCGGTGCCGCTCTCGCGGACGTTCCTGCAGGCGTTGCCGCAGTAGCCGCGGGTCAGACGGTCGCGAGCGCGAGCAGGCGCGCGGCGCCGGGGACGACGGTCTCGACGGGCGTGGGGGAGCCCGGCGCGGTGACGGGCAGGCCGGCGGCGGCCCAGCCGTGGAAGCCGCCGTCGAGATCGGCGGCGGGCAGCCCGAGCGAGCGCAACGCCGCGGCGGCGAGTGACGAGGTGTAGCCCTCGGAGCAGACGACGATCCACTCCTGCGCGTGGACGGCGTGCGGCAGTCGCGCGGCGGACCCGGGGTGCAGGCGCCACTCGAGGTGGTTGCGCTCGACCACGAGCGAGCCGGGGATCTCACCCTCGCGTTCGCGCTGCCACGCCGGCCGGATGTCGACCATCCGCGCGCCGTCCCGCACGGCGGCGAGGGCGGCGTGCGGGTGCACCCGGGGCAGGTCCGCCCTCGCGGCCGCGAGCAGGTCGTCGACGCTCGCGAACAACGCGGTCCCCGGGGCGGCCACGGCGGTCATACCTCGGGCTCCGGGTCGGTGGTGTCCAGGACCGATGTCAGGTGCAACGATCCGTCGTTGACGTCGAAGAACCTCATGCGGCTCAGGGGATTCGAGTACGCGTGCACCGAGATCGCGGGCTCGGTGCCGAGGTTGCGGACGTCGTGCACGCGGTTGTTGTCGAACGCGACGGTCCGGTCAGCCTCGTGCCGGCGGTCCTGGAGCTCGCCGATCCGACGGTCCGGACCGTGGTGCGCGCCGGGCGACCAGACCGACTCGGTGAGCGTCCCCCGGACGACGGTGAACGCGCCGGCCGAGCCGCCGTGGTCGTGCAGCTGCGTGCCCTGGGTGGGCAGCCAGCTGATCAGCCAGATGTCGACGAGGTCGTCGGCGTGGACGCGGACGTGCCAGCGGGCATCGGGGTCACCGGGACGCTCGGGGTCGCCGTAGTGGACCGGGCCGAGGGCGCCGGCGCGCAGCTGAGCCGCGTACCACCGGGTGAGTTCGGCGAGCCGGCGTGGCGTGAGCGGGCGCCGGTCGTCGGGGGAGGGCAGGGCGGTGTTCGCCGGGGCGGCGAGGGTGGAGGTCACAGCAGACTCCGGGAGGGCGAGCGGTGGACGGGTGGCCGGGGATCAACCCCTCGGACACCACTCGTCGAAATCGCCCGCGCGACGGTCGTTCCAGAACCGGTCGAGCAGCGCACCCTCGTGGGTGGCGGGCGAGCCGGCCGACGACGTCATGGCTCGATTGTGCACCATCCCCACCAGTCTTGTGTAGTTGCGGTGACGGACGAGGTACCGACGGGCAACCGGGCCGCCGCCGAGGCGCCGACCCGGACCGTCCGCACCGTGCTCTAGGCTTCCTCGCGTGAGCCGTACCGCCCTGTTCGAGTGGATCGCCGTCGCCGTCCTGCTCGTCGGCTTCGCCGCGGTCACGGCGGGCGTCATCTCGATCGTCTTCGACCACACGATCGCCACCGTGCTGATCGCGGCCGGTGCGGTCGTCGCCGTCATCGGTGGCATCGGCTGGACCTTCGTGGTCAAGATCAGCACGCGCCGCGCCCGCAGCACCGCCTGAGAGCGCCCCGCACGGCCTGACCTCACAGGGCCCGACCGTCCTACGTTCTCTCCCCGTGGGACTTCCACCGTTCGAGACCGTCGTCGCCGAGCACGGCGCCGTCGTGCTGCGGGTGTGCCGCGCGGTCGTCGGGGCGGTCGACGCCGACGACGCCTGGTCCGAGACCTTCCTGTCCGCACTGCGCGCCTACCCGCGGCTGCGCCCGGACTCCGACGTGCGGGCCTGGCTCGTGACCATCGCGCACCGCCGGGCCATCGACGTCGTCCGCGCCCGCGGCCGGGCACCGGTGCCGGTCGAGGAACCCGCCCGTGACG
>CAXUNA010000370.1:0-4470 GCA_964252095.1 uncultured Jatrophihabitans sp.
CCCCACTGAGAAGATGAACGAACTGCTGTTGCACTGACTGGTTGAAACCGCCCAGTTTTTTCCGACCACTCACCGCACAAGATGCCCACTCGCCGGGTCGGTGCTGTGGGGGAGCGCGTCACGGGGACGTCGACGGCGGGCTGAACCGCTTCGTGAGCCCGTTCCAGCAGTCCTGGTAGTCGTCCTGCCGTTGCGGCAGACCGGCTGCCCACGCCGTCACCCGCTGCGGGTAGCGGGTCTCGAGCATGAACGCGAGCGTGTCGCGCATCCGCGTCGGCGCGAGGTCGACGGTGCTGTGGTGGGCGAAGGCCTCGGCGTCCGGGCCGTGCGGCGTCATCGAGTTGTGCAGGCTCATCCCGCCCGGCACGAAGCCGTGCGGCTTGGCGTCGTAGACCCCGCGGACCAGACCCATGAACTCGCTCATGACGTTGAGGTGGAACCACGGCGGTCGGAAGGTGTGCTCGGCGACCTGCCAGCGGTCGGGGAAGATCACGAAGTCGATGTTGGCCGTGCCCGGCGTCTCGGTCGGCGAGGTGAGGGTGGTGAAGATCGACGGGTCGGCGTGGTCGAACAGCAACGGGCCGACCGGCGAGAACCGCGTCAGGTCGTACTTGTAGGGCGCGTAGTTGCCGTGCCAGGCCACGACGTCGAGCGGCGAGTGCCCGATGTCGGTGCGCCAGAACGCCCCGCCCCACTTCAGCGTGAACGTCGAGGGCGTCTCGCGGTCCTCGTAGGCCGCGACCGGCGTCAGGAAGTCGCGCGGGTTGGCCAGGCAGTTGGCGCCGATCGGCCCGCGCTCGGGCAGGGTGAACGCGCCGCCGTGGTTCTCGCAGTAGTAGCCCCGTGCGGGGCCGTCCGTCAGCTCCACCGCGAACTTGACGCCCCGGGGGATCACCACGATCTCCGACGGTTCCGCCTCGATCACCCCGAACTCGGTGCGGAAGCGCAACCCGCCCTCCTGCAGCACGATCAGCAGTTCGCCGTCGGCCACCGCGAGGTACTCGTCGACCATCGAGGCGGTGACGAAGAACAGACCGGCGCCCATGCCGTCGTGCGTGCCGATGTCGCCGGCGGTCGTCACCGTGCGGACGCCGTCCGTGAACGTCAGCGGTTCGGACGGGATCGGTACCGGGTCCCACCGCTGCTGGCCGGGCGGCAGGAGCAGCTCGCGCGACGGCGCGCTCTCCCAGAGCGGCACCTCGATGCGGCGGAACCGACCGTGGTGCAGCACCGACGGCCGGATCCGGTACAGCCACGACCGCTCGTTGCTGACCCGCGGCGCGGTGAACGGCGACCCGGACAGCTGCTCGGCGTAGAGCCCGTGCGCCACCTGCTGCGGTGAGTTCTGCCCGACCGGCAGGGTGTCCGGAAGCGCCTCGGTCTCGAAGCCGTTGCCGAAGCCGGTCAGGTACGCGGGCGACGTCGCTGTCACGCGGCCCATCCTGCACCACGGTCCGGGCGCATCCGTGATCACCGAGCGTCGTTGGGGTAGCACAGGACACGCTTGAGGGGCTGACGACGGCGTCGGCGCCGCGAAGGAGCCACCGTGGACCAGCACCGTCACCAGCTGCTGCGACGTGGACGGGTCGGTGTGCTCGCGGCCGCCCTCGCCGCCACGACCGTCGCGGGCACCGCGGGAGTCGGGGACGCCGCCGCCGACCCCGTCGCCACGCTCAGCACCGCGTACCGCGCGAACGACTACGCCGCCGGTCAGGCGATGAGCATCCTGCCGCCGGGCGAGCACGGGCTGGTGAACGCGGTCGACGCCGCCGCGTTCCTCGCCACCGGCACGCGTCCCGCGGGCAGCCAGGACCAGTTGGCGAAGTACTCGAACCTCGTCTACGGCGCCTCGACCCTGAAGAACACCACCCTCGGCGACTACTTCGACGACGAGTCCTTCGGGGTCGCGCCGGGTCAGATCACCCGCACCGAGACGCCCGGCCCGGGCGTGACGATCTACCGCGACACCCACGAGGTCCCGCACGTCTACGGCACCACCGACGCCGCGATGGCGTTCGGCGCCGGCTACGCCCAGGCCGAGGACCGGTTGTTCCTCATGGACGTCCTGCGCCACTACGGCTCCGGCACGCTCGCCGGCTTCCTGGGCGGCTCGTGCGAGTTCGAGCAGATGGACCACGACCAGTTGTTGCTCGCGCCGTACACGCCCGCCCAGGCCCAGGCGCAGATCGACGCCCTCCCGACGCTCTACGGCGCGCAGGGCCAGCAGGCGGAGGACGTCATCGGCGAGTACGTCGACGGCGTCAACGCCTACATCGCGGCGACCCGTACCAACCCGCTGCTGCTGCCGGCCGACTACGCCGCCGCGGTGCCGTCGGTCGTGCCGCAGCCGTGGAGCGGTGCCGACGTGGTCGCCGTCGCCGGGCTGATCGGCGGCATCTTCGGCAAGGGCGGTGGCGCGGAGTACCGCAACGCGCAACTGCTCACCTACCTGCAGGGCAAGCTCGGGAAGACCCAGGGCGCCACCGCCTTCGCCCAGTTCAAGAACGCCAACGACCCGCTCGCGCCCACCACGTCGACGAAGACCTTCCCGTACGAGAACCCGGTGACGGTCGACCCGTCCACCACGGCGATCCCCGACGCCACGCCGCTGACCGGCGGGCCCACCGGCACCGCGCCGGGCTGCGACCTCACCGCGCCGAACCCCACCGCGATGTCGATCCTCGCCGGGTTGCAGACGCTGCCGCAGCACATGAGCAACGCCTTGGTGGTCGACGCGGCACACAGCGCGACCGGGCACCCGATCGCGGTGTTCGGCCCGCAGGTCTCGTACTACGCGCCGCAGATCCTCATGGAGATCGACCTGCACTCGCCGACCTACGACGCCGAGGGGGCGTCGTTCCCCGGCACCGGTCTGGTCGAGCTGGGACGTGGGCGTGACTACGCCTGGTCGGCGACCTCGGCCGGCAGCGACCTCATCGACCAACGGCTCGAGATCCTCTGCACGCCGACCGGCGGGAAGCTCGACCCGCACGCGAAGTCCTACCTCTACGACGGCAGGTGCCTGCCGATGACGAAGCTCAACTCCACCGAGGTGGCGCTGCCCGAGCCCGGCGGGGTCGGCGCCCCGGCCGTGCTCTCCCACGACGTCTACCTGACGCAGCACGGCGTGGTGCAGGGGTGGACCACCGCCGGTGGGCGACCGGTCGCGCTGGTCACCCAACGCAGCACGTTCGGTCACGAGGTCGACTCGGTCGTCGGCTTCCTCGCCTGGGGCCGCCCGGCGCTGACCCACGACGTCGCCAGCTGGATGACCAACGCCGCGCACGTCGAGTTCACGTTCAACTGGCTCTACGTCGACGACCGCGACATCGGGTACTACGTCAGCGGTCGGGACCCGGTCCGGCCGAAGAACGTCGACCCGTCCCTGCCGACGTGGGGTGACGGCCGGTCGGAGTGGAAGGGCTTCCTGCCGGCGAGCCAGCACGTGCAGGAGACGAACCCGCAGAAGGGCTACTTCGTCAGCTGGAACAACAAACCCGCACCGGGGTTCGCCGCGGCCGACGACCAGTACGGCTACGGCCAGGTCTACCGGTCGGTGCTGCTCACCGCGCAGCTCACGGCGCGGATGAAGGCGGGGCCGGTCACCCGGGCGCAGGTGGTGCAGGCGATGGAGACCGCGGCCACCCAGGATCTCGACGGCGTCACCGTGCTGCCGTTGCTCCTGTCCTACCTCGGCGGCCGGGCCGAACCGCCCGGCGTCGCCGCCATGGTCACGACGCTGAAGGCGTGGGTGAAGGCGGGCGCGCACCGGAAGAAGACGGCGGCCGCGGACACCCAGTACGCGGACGCCGCGGCCGTGGCGATCAGCGACGAGCTGATCCCGAACCTGATCCGCGCGCTCTACGACCCGATCCTCGCCGCGGGCGGCCTCGGCTCGGTCGGGTCCACCGGCGGCGCTGCGACGGCCGGCTACTCGGTGCTGCCGATGCAGTGGGTCAACACGCCGAACAGCGGCGGTGCGCACCTCGGCAGTGCCTACGACGGCGGCTACGAGAGCTACCTGGTGAGCACGCTGCAACAGTTGAACGGCGGCAACCCGGCCGACGGGTTCGGCACCGCCGTCACGTCGAAGGAGTGCGCCGGCGGTCCCGCCACCTGCCGGACGACGGTCGACGCCGCCCTGCTCGCCACCTACCGGGCGCTGGTCACCGCCAACGGCGGCTCGACGGCGGTCCCGACTTGGACCGCGTCGACCGCCTCGGCCGCGGCGTCGCAGACCATGCCGGTCTTCGACGCGATCCAGTTCCGCGCGCTGGGGATCGTCGGACAGCCCGCGATCGACTGGCAGAACCGTCCGACGTTCCAGCAGGTCGTGCAGTTCCCGTCGCACCGTCCCCGCTGACCCCGCTGACCCCGCCGAGTGGTCAGTTCGAGCGCCGAGTGGTCAGAAATTCCTGGGCGGTTTCAACCAGTCAGTGCAACAGCAGTTCGTTCATCTTCTCAGTGGGG
>CAXUNA010000371.1:0-4439 GCA_964252095.1 uncultured Jatrophihabitans sp.
CGGGCCGCGGCCCTGCTGCGCGAACTCACCGCCGTGTCGGCCGTGTCGATCCCGCTCGTCTCGCGCGGCCGGGCCTACGGCGCGCTCTCCCTCGTGGCGACCGCCGCCCGGGGCGGGCTCACCGACGACGACGTCGCGATCGCCGTCGAGGTGGTCCGCCGCGCCACCCCGGTCGTCGACAGCGCCCGCTCGGCCCGCGAGGTGCAGCGGGTCGCGGAGTCGATGCAGCGCAACCTGCTCACGGTGGGCACCACCCCCGACCACCTGCAGATCCGCTCGCGGTACCGCGCCTCGCACGCCGACCGGCAGGTCGGCGGCGACTGGTACGACGCCTTCACCCCACCCGGCGGGGGCGCGGTGGTCGCGATCGGCGACGTCATGGGCCACGACGTCGCCGCCATCGCCGCGATGGTGCAGCTCCGCACGCTGGTCCGGGCCTTCGCGTGGGGCCGCGGCGAGTCGCCTGCCGAGGTGCTGTCCGCCACCGACGCGGCGAGCGCCGGCCTCGGTCCCGGCGTCTTCGCCACCGCGGTCGTCGTGGTGCTCGGCGAACCCGGGCCGGACGGCCGGGTGAGCGCGCGGATCAGCAACGCGGGCCACCTGCCACCGGTCGTGCTCCACCCGGACGGCTCGGTGCTCCCGCTCGACGACGCCGTGGTGGACGTGCCGCTGGGCGTCGCCCCGTCGCGGGCGCGGCACGAGCAGACCGTGGACCTCGCGCCCGGCGACGTCCTCGTGATGTTCACCGACGGCCTGGTCGAGCGCCGCGACCGCGATCTCGCGGTCGGTCTCGCAGACGTCACCGCCGTCCTCGGCTCGCTCGCGGGCGAGCCGCTGGACGTCCTGCTCGACTCGTTGCTCGGGACGCTGCTCTCGGGCGTGGGACAGGCCGACGACGTCGCCGCCGTCGCGGTGCGGGTCGGCGAGGACACCGCCCGGATCGCCAAATCACCGTCGCCGTCCGACGATCTCGTCCACCACCTGCCGAACGGTCCGACCGCTCCGGCCGTGGCGCGGTACCACGTCACCCACTTCGCGACGGGGTTGTCGGCCGACGCGCTCGAGGACGCCCGGCTGCTGGTGTCGGAGCTCGCCGGCAACGCGGTCCGGCACGGCGCCGCTCCGCTCGACCTGCGACTGCGGCGCGAGGGGACGCAGGTGTTCGTCGGGGTTCGCGACGCCGGCGGCGCGTTGCCGGCTCGGCAGACCTCGCTCCCCCGCTGGGACCGGACCTCGGGCCGCGGCCTCGTGATCGTCGCGGGGCTCGCCGACCGTTGGTGGGTCGAGCCCGCCGACACCGGCAAGACGGTGTGGTTCCAGCTGGGCTGAGGACACAGCCTCAGCCGAAGAACCGTTGCACGTACCACCGTTGCCACGGCGTCTCCACCGCTCGCGGTCGGTAGTGCGCCCGCACCCACGCCACCGCCTCCGTCGATGGCACGCCGTCCAGCACCGCGAGGCACGCCAGCGCGGTGCCGGTGCGGCCTTGTCCTCCCCCGCAGGCGATCTCGACCCGGTCGGTCCCGGCCCACGCCCACGCCTCACGGAGCGCTGCAGCCGCGGCCGCCCGGTCGCGGGGCAGCCGGAAGTCCGGCCACACCACCCACCGCTGTTCCCACGGCGTCGGCGGTGGAGGTCCCCCGAGCAGGTACAGACCGAGTCCCGGGCTCGGCGCGCCCGGCGACGGGGCACCGTCACGCAGGGCGCGCCCCCGCACCCGGCGACCCGACGGCAACGTCACCACTCCCGCGCCGTCCGCCGGCCACGGTTCAGTCGGCACGCCCGGCCAGCGCGTCGAGCACGTCCGACGTGGAGGTCACGACCCCGAGCGCGGGGAACACCCTGCTCAGGCTGTGGTCGTGCCCCGCTAAATCCGGGTTGTCGACCGCGTCGCCGACCACGACCACGTCGTAGCCCAGGTCGTAGGCCTGGCGCGCCGTCGACTCGATCCCGTAGTTGGTCGCGAGGCCCACCACCGCGACCTGCGTGACGCGGCGCGCCCGGAGCACCTCGTCGAGTCCGGTGCCGGCGAAGGCGCTCCACCCGCGCTTGTCGATCACGACGTCGCCCGGCTCAGTGCCGACCTCGGCCACCAGCGCGAGGGCGTCGGCGGGCACGGGAGGTCGCGCGCGGTCGGAGTACGTCGTCCGGCCGGCGGGGGGCCGGTTGAGGTCGGCCCGGGTGAGCACCACGGTCAGGCCACGCTCGCGGTACGCCACGAGCAGCCGGACGGCGTTGCCGACGACCGTGGCCGTGTCGTGCGCGGACGGCAGCCCGACCGTCGCGTACTGCAGGTCGACGGCGATCAGTGCGGTGTCGGCGGCGATCAGGTCGGTGGGCACGATGCGTCCTCCCCGGGGCATGGCTGGTCGGCACCGCACCGTACGACGCCCCGCGGGCCTCCTGCCGCACGACCTCGCCACCGTCGGCCGGGCGCCTGCCGGTATGTCCGAGCGAGCGTTTTCCGGAGCGGGCGTCGACCCCTCTCGGAACAGCTACGAGCTTGCACCGACATGACGGTGCAACTCGTAGCTGTTCGGGCGGCCCATCGCGAGCCGACCCGTCCCGGCCCGAGATGTCCGATCCGGTGCATTCCCGGGTGCCCGCGGCCGGCGCAGCGGCACCAGCCACGCGCAGCGACCCCGTTCAACTCACCTCGACGAACCGCACGGCACGGACGGCCCCGTCCGCGAGCTCGGCCACCGCGACCGTGCCGTGCGGCTGCCGGCGACGATCGGTGGGCGAGCCGGGATTCACCGCGCGCTGACCGGCGGTCGTGACGTCCCACGGGATGTGCGAGTGCCCGAAGACCACGAGCGCCGCCTCGGGAAACCGACGCAGCAGACGTGGCCCACGCCCGTCACGGGCACCGGAGTCGTGGACCATCGCCACCGGAACCCCGGCGACGTCGAGGGAAACCGTGTCGGTCGCACCCCACGCGACCACGTCGTCGCCGTCGTTGTTGCCCCGTGCAACATGCACGGGAGCGAGCGCGACCAGCTCGTCGAGCACGGACGGTGTGCAGACGTCACCGGCGTGCAGGATCAGCTCCACACCGGCGAACGCCCGCGCCACCGCCGCGGGCATCGCCTTCCAGTGCCGCGGCGCGTGGGTGTCGGAGACCAGGCCGACCAGCGTCACGGCCGGACCAGCCGCCCCAACGCCAACCGGGCGAGCGGGGCGTAGGCGAGCACGACCGGCGCCGGCCCGCGCACCCGCAGCGACGTCGCGCAGCCGGAGCCGCGCGACGTCACGGCGTGGTCCCGCCGCAACCGCACCGGACCCCACCGCACCGTCCACGACCACGTCCGCGCGAGCTCGTCGACGGCGTCGACGACGAAGTCCACGCCGACCCCGAGCGGGCCGTGCACCCGCCCGGTCACACCGGGCGCGATCCGCGCGGCGTCGGCGTCGACGCTGCTGATCTGCGGGGACCACGTCGACCACCGGGCGAAGTCGACGTACCGGTCCCATGCCGTGGTGACGTCCGCGCCGCCGTGGGCCCGCAGCGTGAGCGGGAGATCGAACGCCGACACCGGCGGCTCAGCCCAGGTTCGCGCGGAGGAAGTCCACGGTCCGCGACCACGCCAGCTCGGCGAGATCCGCCTTGTGCGTGCCCATCTTGTCGTCGGGGTTCATGAAGGCGTGGCCCGCGTCGTAGTAGAAGAACTCGACGTCGACGCCCGCCTCGGAGCGGATCTGCTCCTCGGTGGCGTGGGCGTCGTCGGCGGGCATCATCTGGTCCTGCTTGCCGTAGTGACCCTGCACCGGCGCGGTGATCCCCGCGTAGCTGTCGGGGGTACCGGGGCCCACGCCGTAGTACGGCACCGCCGCGCCGATCTTGTCGCCCTCCTGGGCCGCGAGCAGCAGCGCGAACGCACCGCCCATGCAGTAGCCGACCACGCCGAGCTTCGACGAGGTCACGGAGTCCTGGGCGAGCAGGAAGTCGGTGGCACCGGAGAGATCCTTCGTGGCCTGCTCGACCGGCAGCGTCTGCAGCAGTTCACCCGCCTCGTCGGAGTCGTGCGCCACCCGGCCGCCGAACAGGTCCGGCGCCAACGCGACGAACCCGTCGGCGGCGAACCGGTCGACGACCTTCTTGAGGCTGTCGTCGAGCCCCCACCACTCCTGGATGACGATCAGGCCGGGTCCGGAGCCACCCGCGGGGACGGCGAGGTAGCCGTGGGCCGTCCCGCCGTTGCTCGGGAAGGTGACGTTCTGGAACGGGTTGTCAGGCACGCGGTGGTACTCCTCAGGATCGTGGGACGGTTCCTGGAGTTCCTACCCCGTCAGGGCGTCACGGCGTCGAGTGCCCGGAAGATCCGCTTCTCCGACACCGGTCGGGGCGTGCCCAGCGCCTGCGCGAACAGGCTGACCCGCAGTTCCTCCACCTGCCACCGCAGGTCGACGACGTCGTCGGCGGCCGCCCGGGCCGGCGA
>CAXUNA010000372.1:0-4438 GCA_964252095.1 uncultured Jatrophihabitans sp.
GGGCGTGGCCGGCGCCGTCGACCACCGCGAGGGTGGCGCGGGGGTACCGGTCGAGCAGGCCCGCGGCGCCGCCGTGGCCGACGGTGGAATCCTGCCGGCCGGCGACGACGAGGCTCGGCCCGTCGAAGGGACCGGAGTCGAGGTCGAGCGACCAGTTCGCGAAGACCCGCTCGAGGGCCGCGGTGTCGACCAGCAGGGTGCCGGGAACGACGTGGTCGCGGTAGCGCCGGGCGGTGACCCGGGTGCGGAGCACGACGTACGCGTCGAAACCCTCGTGCAGGCCCGGATCGAGGTCGTCGTGGGCGTCGGGATCCTCGCGGACCACCGTGTGCGCGGGCACCTCGTCGGACCCGTCACCGAGCGGGCAGAGCAACGCCAGGCCGCGCACCAGGTCGGGGCGACGGGCCGCGAGCCCCCGGGCGAGGTAGGCGCCGTACGAGTGCCCGGCCAGCAGCACCGGGCCGGCGTCGAGACCCTCGACGAACCGGACGAGCACCCCGACCACGTCGTCGTTGCCGGTCAGGCCCGCGGCGCCGGTGCGGCCCATCCCCGGCAGGTCCGGATAGATGCGCCGGTGACCCTCACGCGGGACGACACTCTCGAGTGCGGCCTCGATCTCCCGGTGGTCGACGCCGGCGCCGTGCAGCGCCACCAGCGGGACGCCGCGCCCGTGCTCGACGTGGTGCACCACGACCTCGCCGATCCGCGTCTCCATGCCCCGGGACCGTAGCGGCGGGGACCGACACCGCGGTGACGCCCGACGTCAGCCCGACGCCTCGACGAACGTGTACAGCCGCGCGATCCGGCCGTCGGTCTGCAGTGCGATGTCGGTGCCGCGCACCACGGGTGGCGCGCCCGGCGGTCCGAACGTCCACGACGCCCGGCCGAGATCCGCGATCTCCTGGGCGGGCCCGGCCGCGGCGAACACCCAGTCGGCCGGGGCGCCCGCCAGCAGGCCCTCGACCTTCGTCAGCAGCGCGTCGACGCCGTGCAGTTCGTCCTCGCCGTCGCGGAACACGACGTCGGGGGAGAAGACCTCTCCGGCCGCCTCGCGCCGCGCCGCGGGGTCGCGTTCACCGAACACCTGCAGCAGTGAGCGGGTGACGAGCGGGTCGGGGTTCGTGGCCACGCACGGATGCCAGCGACGCGCGGGACGGGTCAGGTCCGGGGCAGCAGACCCTGCGCGCGGGCCTGCTCCAACCAGCCCGGGTACTCGGTCATGAGCAGGTCGAACAGGGCGTCGTCGGCGATCGCGCCGGGGTCGTCCACCGAGAAGAAGTCGGCGTTGTCGAGATAACGGCCCGCGAGGTCGTCGAGCTTCTCGAGGAAGTGGAACTGCGGCGACCCCTGCGGGCCGATCGCCATGAACTGCCAGAACATCGGCTCGAACGACGAGCTGGTGAGCTGTTCACGGGTGAGGTCCTGGTCGGTGGTGGCGCCGTCGGTCACGAACATGACGTACACCGGCACCGGCTGCGAAAGCGGCGTCGAACGCGGGTCGGCCGCGCCGAGGTAGTGCTGGCGCAGCAGTTCCATCGCCCGGCCGTAGCGGGTACCCGGTTCGAGCTTGTGCAGCTTGAGCATGTCGTCGACGTAGGTGTGGTGGTTGTCGAGGTTCATGGGCTCGTCCTGGTACGCCTTGGCGCCGAACAGGAAGACGTCGACCTCGCCGTCGTCGTCGAACCGCAGTGCGAGCGCCAGCACCCGCTCGGCCAACTGTTGCACCTTGCCGGACCGGTAGAGCGGGAACATCGAACCGGAGATGTCGAGGCACAGTGCAACCTTCGCGGTGTGCTCGCCGAGGCCGCGTTTCTCCAACGAGACGGCGGCTTTCTTGGTCAACGAGAGCAGCGCCGGCGCCTGCGCGCCGACCTTCTTCTCCATGTCGACGAGCTTCTGCTTCTTCAGCGAGACGGCGGGTGTCGTCGACGGCGTGAAGGGCGCGGGCGGAGCGGCCGACGTCGGTGGCGCGGCCGCGGTGCTCGTGCCGGCGCCGCCGGAACCGTCGTCGTCCACGGTGATCCCGAAGTCACGTGCGAGGCCCGCGAGGCCCGCGGCCCACCCCTGCCCGACGGCGCGGAACTTCCAGTCGCCACCGCGCCGGTAGAACTCGCCGGTGAGGAACGCGGTCTCGGTGTCACCCTGCAGCGGGGCGTCGAACAGCGTCGTGCCACCGGCGTCGACGACGGTGAGGGTCAGCCCCTGCACCTGCCCGAACGTGCCGCCGTCGGCCGACGCCACCACCGCCACCCGCTCGATGTCGGACTCGACGCCCGGCAGATCGACCCGCACCGCGTCCGTGCCGCTACCGCCGGTACCGCCCAGGTGGTCGACGGCGCCGGATCCGTGGCGCGGCTGGTTGTAGAAGACGAAATCCGCGTCGGACCGGACCTTGCCGGTCGTGGTCAGCAGCAGGGCGGACACGTCGACGCCGACGGCTCCGGGGTTCCACCGCACGACGGCGGACAGGGCGGTGGTGGGCACAGGAGCGTTCTGGCCCGGCTGCAGCGTGGTCATCAGCGACAGCATGCCCGCTCGTGCGGCGGCCGACCACTGTGGACCGCCTCTGTGAACAGTGGATGTCCGGGCCGATCGACTTGACCGGAAACGACCCACCTCCGCTAGCGTGACGCTGCCGCACCAGTTGGTGCGGTCGCCTTGACCGGTGGTAGGAGCCGGCCGAGCCGAGGGGACGTCCCGCCGATGCGACACTTCGACCACCTCACCGCAACGGAGCGGACCCGCTTGTTCTTCAAGGAGCCGGAGCCGTTCGACCGCTCGGCCTCCCGTGACACCTTGGCCGCCGCCCTCGGCGGCACGCTCTACATCCCGGCCACCCGGCCCGAGATCGCGAAGGACCTGCGCAAGCAGAGCGACCACGGCGTCGTGAGCACCGTCGTCTGCCTCGAGGACTCGGTGGCCGATTCCGAACTCGCGCGGGCCGAGCGCAACGCCGTGTGCCAGTTGCGGCAGTTCGCCGAGGAGGGTCACGACACCCCGCTGGTGTTCGTCCGCGTCCGCAGCCCCGAACAGATCCCGATGCTCATGGACGAACTCGCCGAGCACGAGCGGGTCATCTCCGGGTTCGTGATCCCGAAGTTCACGTCCCGTTCAGCCGACGTCTACCTCGACGCGATCCGGGCCGCGTCGCAGCAGGCCCGCCGCACGCTGCTGTTCATGCCGGTGCTGGAATCGCCGGAGCTGGCGTTCGCGGAGAACCGCGCCCGCCAGTTGCTCGACATCAAGATGGTTCTCGACGACGTGCGGGAGCACGTCTGCGCGGTGCGTGTCGGCGCCACCGACCTGTCCTCGGCCTACGGGTTGCGCCGTGGCAGGGACATGACGGTGTGGGACGTCCGGCCGGTCGCCGACGTCATCGCCGACATCGTCAACGTGTTCGGGCGGGCCGACGGTTCGGGGTACGTCGTCACCGGCGCGGTGTGGGAGCACTACGCCAACGAGGAACGACTGTTCAAGCCGCTGCTGCGGCAGTCGCCGTTCGACGACCACGAGGCCGCCCAGCTGCGGGCGTCCCTGCTGCGCAACGACCTCGACGGTCTGCTGCGCGAGATCACGCTGGACAAGGCCAACGGCATCACCGGCAAGACAGTCATCCACCCCACGCACGTCGCCGCGGTGCACGCGCTGTCGGTGGTGACGCACGAGGAGTGGAGCGACGCCACCGACATCCTCGGCACGCAGGGCGGCGGGGCGACCGCGTCGAGCTACCGCAACAAGATGAACGAGTCCAAGCCCCACACGGCCTGGGCGCTGCGCACGATGCAACGCGCGGCGGCGTTCGGGGTGGCGAGCCCCGACGTCTCGGTCGTCGACCTGCTCGGCGTCGGACTGGTGCGGTGACCACCACGGTCTGGAACGGATCGTGGGTGGCGGGTGAGCTCGACATCGCGCTGGTCACCGAGCACGGTGTCGGCGGGCGTACGTTGCCCGACCTCGTCGGCCTCGCCGTGCGTCGCAACCCGAAACGGGCGCACCTGTTGGTCTCGAGCGTGCTGGGCAAACACATCCCGACCGACCCGCTCGAGGTGCTGGCGGCGTCGTCGTTGCTGGGTGCAACGGTCGGCGAGGTGCTCGGCGCCGACGCGGGAACCGCCGTCGTCTTCGGGTACGCCGAGACGGCCACGGCGTTGGGCCACGGCGTCGCGGACGCGCTCGGGGCCTGGTACCTGCACTCCACGCGCCGTGACGTCGCCGGGATCCCCGACGCCGTCCGGTTCGAGGAGGCGCACAGCCACGCCACGACCCATCTGGTGCGTCCTGCGGATCCCGGCCGGCTCGCCGGGCCCGGTCCGCTCGTGCTCGTCGACGACGAACTGTCGACCGGCCGCACGGCGCTCGCGACGATCGCGGCCCTGCACGCCTGGTCGCCGCGTGAGCGGTACGTCGTCGCCGCGCTGGTCGACCTGCGCGGTGACGC
>CAXUNA010000373.1:0-4436 GCA_964252095.1 uncultured Jatrophihabitans sp.
GTGGTCGCGACCGGGGCGGTGGTCGGGGGGATCTGCTCCGCCGTCGGCGTCGGCGTCGGCGTCAGCGTCAGCGTCGTCACCGGTTCCGGGCCGGATGACGGGCCGAAGCCGCCAGGGTCTCTCGATGTCGAAGGATCATCTCTCGGCGTCGAGAGATCGTCGGAGGTCGTGGCGGGCAACTCCGAGACCGTCGCCGGGCGGAACACGTTGGGGTAGGGGCCCTGCCCCGCCTGCTGCCAGATGTCGTCGCCCAGCGGTGCCTTGGCGTCACCCGAGAGGGTCGCCTTGATCCGCGCCTCACTCGCGAGCGCGTGGATCCGCCCGATGAAGCCCTCGACCTGCTCGGGCGAGCGGGTCGCGAGCTCGGGGAGCGCGTCGAGATCGGTCCACGGCTGACCGCTGCCCTGGTGTGCGGCCGTCATCATCTGCCGGGTCAGCGAATCGGGCGCGAGTCGGGCGGGATCGAGCAGGCCGTGGGCCACCAACCCGACGTCCTGAGCGAGCCACGCGAGGTCCGCGGCCTTCTGCGCCAACTCGGGCGCCCGGTTGTCCGCCGTCCACGTGCCCTGCTTGTCCCGCAGCGTCGGGTCCCAGTCGGTGTGCGCGAACTCGCGCGGCCCGCTCGCGAGGCCGAGCCGGTCCTGGAGCGCCTGCAGCGGCAGCGAACGCCCGTCGCGATCGGGGTTCTCGGTCGAGGGGTCGGCGTGGTAGCTCACGAGCGAACCCGGTACGGCGGTCGCCTTGATGGCCGCGAGGGCCGCTCCGCTGACGCCGAACTGGTTGGGCTCGCCGGTGGTGTCCACGTTCTTGACCGCGGCACCGGGGAACTTCTCGCCGTGCGCCGCGGCGGAAACCTGCTGGTAGGTCGACAGCGGGACCAGGAAGCTGCGCACCACCGGCGCGGGTCCACCGGTCTGGGTCTGGTACTTCGCCACCCACTGCACCGCGCGCATCGGCCGCCCGCCGCCGACCCACAGCGTGCCGTTGTCGCGGGTGTTGATCGTGATGGCGCCACCGGCGTCCTGGTGGACGTCCTTGTACGTGCTGCCGGGGTCGGCCGGCGCGAACACCGCCGAGTACATCCGCACGTGGTGCTCCCCCGCGACGGTCTCGACCTCGAACTCGCCGCGGTGCACGATCTCGGTGACCACCCGGTCGCGCTTCGCGGTGAAGACGTCCTGCGTCGGGCCGGGGTACTCGACGTCGGGGCGGCCGACCTGGACGGCGGGCACGGTCCCGACGTACGCCGGCCCGTCCGGGCCGTCGACCTGCGCCACGTGCACGTCGACGCCGGTGACCGGGCCGTGCGAGGTGAAGCTGCCGTCCGGGTGCAGCACGTGCAGTTGCACACCCGGCGGCACGGAGACCCCGTGCGCGTCGGGGGCGGACCACGATCCGCCGATGTCGTGGCCGCTCCACACCGGGTCGTGCCGCAGGGTGGTGGTGACGGCGTCGACCAGCGCGTCGTGGCCGGTGGTGGCGGGTGCGGGCGCCAGCACCACACCCTGCCGGTCGAGTTGCTGCTGCGCGGTCCGCGGCGCGGGTGGCAGGGTCGACGTGCCCGGCCCGCCCGGGGCATCCGACCCGGCCGGTGCGGCGGTCGCGGTCGACGAGGCGGGATCGGTCGACGCCGTCGGGGATCCGGCCGCCGCGACCGGACCGAACGAGCTGCCCGCACCCGCGCCCGGCGCGGGTGCCGCCGGGGGTGCCGCGGTGAAGGAGTACCCGCCGCCGGGGGCCGCGCCGACCGTCGGCACGCTGCGGGAACCGTCCGACCCCGACGGCTCGACGCTCGACACCGTCGACGGACGCGGGAATCCCTCGCCGGGCGACGACGTGACCGGGGTCGAGACCAGCGAGGAGATCGCGGGCAACGGTCCGGCACCGGACAGCCCCGTGAGACCGGACAGGTCGACGCCCGCCGAGATCAGGTGCCGCCCGCCGCGTCCGAGCATCGAGCTGATCGCCGCCCCTCCGAAGGCGCCGAAGTCGCTGGCGAACGAGTGCGAGGGATCGAAGATCAGGCCGTAGAAACCGTTGCCCAGGTATTCCGAGAGGCCTTCGTGCAGCGCGTCGACCGCGCCCTCGCCGAGCTCGTGGCCGAGGGCGTGGGCCCCGATGTCGCGGCTGACCGCCGGGGGCAGGTCGCGGGCGAGCGCGCGGGTCTCGGCGGCGGACAACGACGACCCGAGCGACTCCGTGAGGTCGTCACCGAGCGAACGGAGGTCCCGGCGGCCCCACCCGGCGGCCAGGGTGGTCGCGTACGAGTGGCCGAGGTCGCGGGCGGCCGCCGCCCCGAGGTCGTCACCGAGGTGGTGCTCGAAGACGCCGGCGACGTCGTCCGCGAAAGCCCTGATCTTGGCGGGGTCCTTGCCGCCCGCGTGGGCGAACGAGCTGGTGAAGTCGTCGACGTGGTCGCCGACGGCGTTCGTGACGTCGTCGCCGAAGCTCTTGCCCGCCTTGCCGATCACCGAGGACGACGGTCCGCCCACGATCGAGGAGAAGACCTTGCCGGTGTTCTTGCCGAACGTGGCGCCGAACGACTTCATGCCCGGGCCCAGCAGCCCGCCGGCGAGCCCGCTCAACATGCCACCCTCGACGCTCTGCACCAGCAGGTCGTTGTCGAACGACGAACGGTGGCCCTGCAGGATCTGGATCAGCTGGATGATCCGGTCCATCGCCGCCGCCATCGACACCTCGATGACGGTGTGCTCGATGATGCTCGTGACGAGCTTGCGGATGATCTGCCGGACGATGATCCGGGTCGCGGCGATCGCGGCCGCCTCCTCGGCCGCCGCGAACGGGTTGATCCACGCGGTGGCGTCGAGGAACAGCAGCTCTGCGAGCAGTTCCACGAGCTGCGCGATGATCATCCACTTCGCGTACTCGACCTGCGTCGCGGTGTTCCGGGCCGCCTCGGCGAGCTGGGCGGAGCCCTCCCGCGCCTTGCCGATGAAGTCGTCGCCCTCGACCCACTGCCGCACGCTGGTGACGAACTGCTGCGCCGCGTCACCCTGGAACTCGCTGTCGATCGTCTGCACCAGCGAGACGAACAGCTGCTCGAGCTGGTCGAAGTCGCCCGCGGCGGCGTCGTACATGTCGCCGACCGCACGCAGGCTGTCCTCGTTCGCCTGGGGCCACGCGCTGCCGGCGATGATCCCGAACAGCTTGGCCAACGGGCCCGGCAGTTCGATGGCCACGGTGGTGTCCCGGTCGGATCAGAGGTGGCGGGCGGCGGTGGTGGCGGAGTCGTCGACCTCGTCGAAGGTCCGGGAGACGGCCTGGCCGTTGGTGCCCGTCGTGCCGAACAGGCCGCCGACCCCGTCGACGAGCTGCACGAGGTCCTGCGTGCTCTCGTCGACGTTCTCGTGGTACGCGGTGGCGTACTGGTCGTCGCTGCCGGCCGCGTCGCGGTTCGCGGTGTTGATCTGGTCGAGCTTGGCGCGCAGCCGGGCCGCGACGTCCTGGATCTCGTGCAGTTGGCCGAACCGGTTCGCGAGGTCGCCGGTCACCTGGAGTTCGTCAGCCATGTCGCTCCGTCCCACGACGGTCGTCGCCGTCGTTCGATGTCGAAGTTCCCGGCGCACCCGCGGTGTCGCCGATCAGGGAGGTCCGCAACGCCTCGCCGAACCCGCGGAACGGCGCCATCACCTCGGCGACGCCCTCGGCCATCGCCGCCTGCGCCTCGGCGATCGTCTCGGTGAGCGTCCGGGACAGCTCCCCCGGCGTCATCCGCGTGTAGGCCGTGGAGTGGAAGTCGACCTTCGACACCCCACCCCGCGCGTCGACCGTCACCGAGAGGACCCCGTTGCGGGAACGGGTCGTGGCCCGGCGGCTCTGCAACCGCCGCCGCAGGTCCGCCGTCCGCTGTTGGTGTTCACCGAGCTCGGCGAGCACCTCCTCGAGCCGGTTCGCGGGGGCGGTCATCGGCCGATCGAGCCGGAACGCCCGGCCTTCGCCTGACCCCAGGCGTCCTCGTCGTCCTCGGAGACCACGGTGCGCGACTTCGCGTCCTTCTCGTCGCCCTTGCCGCCGGCACCCGCGCCACCCATCATCGGCGGCATCATCGGCGAGCCGCCCTCGGACACCGCCGTCCCGGTGGTCCCGATCTTCCCGGGCGCCAGCGCTTCGGTGATGCCCCGTGCCGACACCGATCCGGGCCGGGTCTCGTACTGCGGCTCGACGGCGGCGCGGCGGGCGGTCTCGCCGCCGCCTCCTCCCGCTCCGGCGCCTCCGCCGCCCATGCCGCCCATCGGGCTCATCGGCATCCCGGAGTGCGCGGCGGTGCCCACGGCGGACCCGCCGACCGCGGAACCGCCGTCGAGGCCGTCGATGCCGGTACCGCCGAGGGGTGAACCCGCGAGCGCACCGCCGGCGGTCCCGGCGCCCAGTGCGTCCGGACCGTCCAGGCTGCTGAAGCCGTCGTTCCCGTCGAG
>CAXUNA010000374.1:0-4427 GCA_964252095.1 uncultured Jatrophihabitans sp.
GTGACGGCCGCACTGGCCACCCGATCGCGAACACCGGCGTCCAGCTGGAGTTCCTCGACGACGAGCAGGGTCGCTGGCTGCCCGGACCCGCCGTGCGCACGGCCGCGGACGGCACCTGGTGGGTCCGCGGGCTGGACCCGACGACCCGGTGGCGGCAGTTCGGCACGGCCGAGGGCCACGCGACCGACGCCCCGTTCGGCTGGCACGAGGGCACACCGTCCGCGGCCCGCACGGTGCGGGCGGGATCGGTGACGAAGGGCGTCTCGTTCCGCCTCGCGCCCGTCGCCGAGGTCGTCGCCACCGTCACGCGACCCGCGGGGGCCTCGCAGGTCGTGGTGTCCACGGCCGGCGAGTACGCGACGTTCGGTGACGGCCCGCTGACGCTGCACCCGGCCGCCCACTACGGCAGCGGACCCGCCACCGGGCGGGTGTGCGCCGGCGGGACGTACACCGTCCGCGACCCGCGCGGCCTCGCCGAGCAGTGCGCCGACGTCCCGTTCTCGGCGACGACGCGCTCGCCGGTCTCGTTCACGATGCACGTCGGCGGCGCGGTGAAGGGACCGCTCATCGGCGCGGTCGGGACGGTCGAGCTCTGGGTTGCCTGGGACGGCATGCGGCTACCCGGCCACCCCGACACCGACGACGCCACCTCGTACAGCCTCGGCAACGTCCCGACCGGGACCTACGTCGTGCACGCCGTCGACACGACGACCGGCCGGAGCGGACAGTCGGCCCCGGTGCGGATCGTGCAGGGAGACGTCACGCCGGGCGTGGGGATCTCCCTGCACTGAGCGTCAGAGGTGCGCGATCTCGCTCTTGCCGATGACCACGACGCCGGTGTCGGAGACGTGGTAGCGCTGGCGGTCGCTCTCGAGGTCGACGCCGATGTGCGCGCCCGGCGGCACCACGACGTTCTTGTCGAGGATCGCGCGGCGCACCACGGCCCCGGCGCCGATCTGCACGTTGTCCATGAGCACCGATCCCTCGACGTACGCGCCGTTCTGGATGCGCACGTTCGGCGAGATGACGCTGTGGCGCACGGTCGATCCGGAGATGATCGACCCGACGCCCACGATGGATTCCTGCGCCAGGCCACCCTCGACGAACTTCGCCGGCGGCAGCTGCGGGTGGTTGGTGAAGATCGGCCAGTGCCCGTTGTAGAGGTTGAAGATCGGGTGCACCGCGACGAGGTCCATGTGCGCGTCGTAGTACGCGTCGAGGGTCCCGACGTCACGCCAGTACCCGCGGTCGCGCTGCTCGCTGCCGGGCACGTCGTTGTCGGCGAAGTCGTAGACGTACGCGGTGCCCTTGTCGACCATCGCCGGCATGATGCTGCCGCCCATGTCGTGGACCGAGTTCTCGTCCTCGGCGTCGGCGCGCAGGATGTCGATGAGCGCCTTGGTCGAGAACACGTAGTTGCCCATCGACGCGAAGGTCTCGTCGGGGTTGTCGGGCAGGCCGGGCGGGTCCGCGGGCTTCTCGAGGAACGCCTTGACCTTGCCGTCGGCGTCGGCGTCGATCACACCGAAGGCGCTCGCCTCCCGTCGCGGCACCCGGATGCCCGCGACGGTGACGTCGGCGCCCGAGTCGATGTGCTGCTGCACCATCTGCCGGATGTCCATGCGGTAGACGTGGTCGGCGCCGAACACCACGACGTAGTCGGGGTTGTCGTCGTAGATGAGGTTCATCGACTGCAGGATCGCGTCGGCGCTGCCGGTGTACCAGCGCGGGCCGAGCCGCTGCTGCGCCGGCACCGGGGTGATGTAGTTGCCGAGGATGCTCGACATCCGCCAGGTCTGGGTGATGTGGCGGTCGAGCGAGTGCGACTTGTACTGCGTCAGCACGCAGATCCGCAGGTACCCCGCGTTCGCGAAGTTCGACAGCACGAAGTCGACCAGCCGGTAGCTGCCCCCGAAGGGCACGGCGGGTTTGGCCCGGTCGGCGGTGAGCGGCCAGAGCCGTTTGCCTTCGCCGCCCGCGAGGACGATGCCGAGGATGCGCGGCTGCAACGCCATGCCCGTCACCCTAGGCCACGACGATCACGGTCTGTGGTGGCGGTCACGGATGGCGATAGTGTGCGGGCCGTGCGCGTCGCGATCCTGACCAAGGAGTTCCCGCCCGAGGTGTACGGCGGCGCGGGGGTCCACGTCGAGTTCCTCGTCCACGAGATGCGGCAGGTGCCGGGCGTCGACGTCGAGGTCCACGCGTTCGGGGCCCCGCGCGACGAAGCCGGCGTCACCTCCTACGCCGTGCCGGACGGTCTCGCGGGCGCGAACGCGGCGCTGCAGACGCTCGGGGTCGACCTCGACATCGCCGCGCGGCTCGGCAGCGCCGACGTCCTGCACTCCCACACCTGGTACGCCAACTTCGCGGGCGTCGTCGGTTCGTTGTTGCACGGTGCACCACACGTGCTGTCGGCCCACTCGCTCGAGCCGTCGCGCCCGTGGAAGGCCGAGCAGCTGGGCGGCGGGTACCGGGTGTCGTCGTGGGCCGAGCGCGAGGGATACCTGCAGGCGCAGGCGATCATCGCCGTCAGCGCCCGGATGAAGGACGAGATCCTCGGCGCCTACCCGTTCGTCGAACCCGAGCGGGTGCACGTCGTCTACAACGGCATCGACACGACGCTCTACCGCCCGGTCGACGACCCGTCGGTGGGCGAGCGGTACGGCGTCGACCCCACCCGGCCGACCGTGGTGTTCGTCGGGCGGATCACCCGGCAGAAGGGCGTCGGCCACCTGCTCGCGGCTGCGGCGTCGTTCGATCCCGAGGTCCAGCTGGTGTTCTGCGCCGGCGCACCCGACACCCCGGAGATCGCGGCCGAGACCGAGGCGGCGGTGGCGTCGCTCGCGGCGAGCCGCACCGGCGTCATCTGGATCCGGGAGCACCTGCCGCGTGAGCAGGTCGTCGCCCTGCTCACCCAGGCGACCGTCTTCGTGTGCCCGTCGGTCTACGAGCCGCTGGGGATCGTCAACCTCGAGGCCATGGCCTGCGGCACCGCGGTGGTGGCGAGCGACGTCGGCGGGATCCCCGAGGTCGTCGTCGACGGCCGCACCGGGACGCTCGTGCACTACGACGAGGCCGACCCGGACACGTTCCGGGCGCAGTTCGCCGAGGCCGTCAACGCGCTGTGCCGCGATCACGCGAAGGCCGCGGCCTACGGCGAGGCCGGCCGCACCCGGGCCGTCGAGGACTTCGGGTGGGCGGCCATCGCCCGGCAGACGGTCGAGCTGTACCGCACGCTGCTGGTCTGAGCGGCGGCGCGTGCCCCGTCCGCGGAGCTAGCCGAGCGTCGCGAGCCAGGTCGCGAGCAGCCGCGCCCCGAAACCGGTCGCACCCTTGACGGCCACGCCGTCGTCGGACTTCGCCCGGGCGGTGCCGGCGATGTCGAGGTGCGCCCACGGCAGGCCACCGGCGAACGGCTGCAGGAACAGCGCCGCGGTGATCGCCCCGGGCGGGCCGCCGGCGGAGTTCACGGCGTCGGCGACCGGGGAGTCGATCTCCCCGGCGTACTCCTCGCGGCCGAGCGGCAGCTGCCAGAGCCGCTCGCCCGTGGCGGCGCCTGCCGCGACGAGGGCGTCGACCAGCGGCTGCTCGTCGCCGATGACGCCCGCGATCTTGCTGCCGAGCGCCGCGGCCATCGCACCGGTGAGGGTGGCGATGTCGACGACGTAGCGCGGCGTGAGCGTCGCGACGCCGTACGCCAGCGCGTCGGCCAGCACCAGCCGTCCCTCGGCGTCGGTGTTGGTGATCTCGCTGGTGCGCCCGCCGTGGTGGACCACGACGTCGCCGGGCCGGTAGGCCTCGGCCGAGACGACGTTGTCGGCGAGCGGGACGAGCACGGTCACCGCGACCGGCAGCTGCTGCGCCGCCACCGAGGCGAGCGCGGCGAGCGCCGCGGCGCCGCCGGCCATGTCGGTGTACATCGTCCCCATGGAGGTGCCGGGCTTGAGGTTGTAGCCGCCGGTGTCGTAGACGATGCCCTTGCCGACGACGAGCACGGGCGCGCTGGTGACGCCGTCCGGGCGGTAGTGGGCCTCGACGAGGCGGGGGCGGCGGTGCGAGCCGCCGCCGACGGCGAGGACGCCGCCGAAGCCCTGCTCGACCAGCCAGTCGTCGTCGCGCACGACGACCTCGACCCCGAGCGGGGCGAGCAGCTCGACGGCGCGGTCCGCGACCCACTGCGGGGACTTGGTCTGCGCCCGGGTGTTGGTGAGGTCGCGGGCCCAGCAGGCGGGTGTGACCCGGCGCAGCGCGAGGGCGACGGCGCTCTCGGCGTCCTCACCGACGACCTCGACGCGGGTCAGCTTCGGCGGGGTGGAGTGCGAGCCCGCCGGGAAGCGGTAGGCGCCGAGGACGAGGCCCTCGAGCAGGGCGGTCAGCTCGGGGCCCGCGTGCCCGGCCCAGAGCGTGAGCACCGGGACGTCGCG
>CAXUNA010000375.1:0-4412 GCA_964252095.1 uncultured Jatrophihabitans sp.
ACCGCGGCCCGGCCTTCGCCACCCTCGATCTCGACGCGCTCCCGCAGCCGGGCGACGTCGTCGCGCCGCCGCTGTTCGCGCTCGCGTCGACCCGCCGGCCGGTCGGCTCCGAGCGGGCCGTGCTGGCCATCCGGAGCCGGACCCTGCGGCGGCTCGGCGGCCTCGCCCCGGAAGGCGGGGCCGACCTGCTCGTGCTGCCGGGCACCCGGCTGCGCGTGCTCGATGTCGCCCGCGAGGGTGACGGCGACGACGAGGCGGGCGGCGTGCTCGTCACGGCCGTCGAACTCGGGCCGGCCGTCAGCCCGGACGACGACCTCGGTCTCGACCGCGTCGAGGCCGACGGCAGCGCCCCGCCGCTGCCCGCCTGGACCGCGGTGACGGCGATCCGGCCGTGACGGGGTGGTGGGTCAGATGAGGCCGGAGCGGATCGCGGCGGCGACGGCCTGCACGCGGTTGCGGGCGCCGGCCTCGCCGAGGAAGCCGTAGAGGATGTTCTTGACCGTGCGCTCGGAGTAGGCGAGGCGGGTCGCGATCTCGGACAGGTCGTGCCCGTCGGCGAGCAGCTGCAGCACGGTGCGGGCGCGGCCGTCGGTGGGCTCGTCCGTCCGGTCGGCGGCGGCGGGCACGGTCGCGGCGGCGGGGACGCCCCACGCGAGGGCGAGCACCGAACGCAACAGTCCCGGCGCGGTCATCGCCTCACGGTCGACCACGACATCGGCGTCCAGCTCGGCCGCCTGCGGCAACGCACCGTGCGCCGCGTCGGCGAGCACCATGACCCGGGCCTCGGGGGCGCTGCCCCGCGAGGTCGCCACCGCCCGCCGGTACCAGGACCGCGGCATGGCGTCGGGCGCGACCACGACGACCTCGGCGTCGGCCAGGTCCGGAACCACCCGCACCTCCCGCGGCTCGGCCCGCAGCCACCGTCGCAACCCGGCCGCCGTCAGGGGGTCGGAGGCCCGCAACCCCACCCGTACCGGGGTGGTGCGCGACGGACGGACGGGCAGAGCGGTCACCAGGGCAGGAGCGGACACACAGACCTCCGGGAGATTTGTTGGGACCTTCAACAAGTCCCGGAGGTGACGCTAGGCAACGTCTCAGGTGGGGCACATCGGTGGAAACACGTAGGACCGGGCGAACCGGACATACGTAGCACCGATCGGCACGGTCGGCATCGGTGTCGGGCCGGAAACCCGTGATGATCATGCGGGAACCCGCCGCAGCGACGGGTTCCGGCATGATCACGGAGGGGTGGAGTCGAGCCAGCGGGTGAGGTCGGCGGGGGTGTCGAGATCGACGGCGCTGCCCGCCACCGCCACCTCGTCGACGTCGCCGGCGTGGGCCGCGAGGTAGGCGCGGGCGCCCTCGTCCGGGCCGGCGAGACCGACGGCCTCGGCCCAGCGGGACACGGCCATCACCGTCGGATGGCCGCGGCGACCGTTGTACACAGCAACAGAGACCCGGGTCGGCGCGGAACGCCAGTGACCGACCACCCCCGCCACCGCACGTGCGCCGACCCCCGGGGTGTCGACCAGCGTCACGGCGAGGGCGTCGTATCCCTGTGCAACGGTCAGCGCGAGCTCCAACGACGAGCGCATGCCGGTCGCCGCGGCCGGGTTCTCCAGCGTCCGCACCCCGTCGACGCCGAAGACGCCGCCCGGCACGATCGCGACGACGTCGTCGCACGAACCGTTGCTCAGTGCACCAACGGCTCGGTCGAGCAGGCGCTCGCCCTCGACCACGAGCGACGCCTTGGGTCCGCCCATCCGCGAGCCGGCGCCGGCCGCCAGCACCACGCCCAGCACGCGTGCCCGGGCGCCGGACGGAACCATCACCGGCCCATCATCCCCCGGTACAGTGCCGACGTGCCTTCGTACCGACTCAGTGAGGCGGCCGGCCTGCTCGGCGTCAGCGACGACACCGTGCGACGGTGGATCGCCGCGGGGCGGCTCCGCGAGGTCGAGGGGCAGGCCGGGCCGCGCGCGGTCGACGGCGCGTCGCTGGCCGCCCTCGCCGAACAGGTCGCCGCCGAGGGGGCCTTCGCACCCGCGGGCACGGCCAGCAGCGAGTCCGCCCGCAACCGGATCCCCGGTCTGGTCACCCGCGTGGTGAAGGACGGCGTGATGGCGCTGGTCGAGATGCAGGCCGGCCCCCACCGGGTGAGTTCGCTGATCAGCCGGGAATCAGCCGATGAACTCGGACTCGAGCCCGGTGTCCGTGCCGTCGCCTCCATCAAGTCGACGAACGTCGTCGTCGAACTCCCCGTCAGCGGACGCTGAGCGGACCGTCAACCCCCAGGAGTCGTTCTCGTGACGCGCCACCACCGGACACCCGCCGCCGCCGGTCTGGTGGCCGCGGCCGCTCTGCTCGCCGCGTGCTCCTCGAGCGGATCGACCGGCGGTGACACCGCCACCGCCGGCGGTGCGTCCTCGTCGACCACCGTCACCGGGGACATCACGGTGCTGGCGGCGGCCTCGCTCACCGGGACGTTCACCATGTTGGGCAAGCAGTTCGAGCAGGCCAACCCCGGCACGAAGATCACGTTCAGTTTCGGGGCGAGCTCGACGTTGGCCACCCAGATCACCCAGGGCGCGCCGGCCGACGTGTTCGCCTCGGCGGCGCCGAGCAACATGCAGACGGTGGTGGACGCCAAGGCGGCGGACACACCGGTGGACTTCGCCAGCAACTCCGGTGAGATCGCCGTGGCGAAGGGGAACCCCGCGGGTGTCACCGCGCTGACCGATCTCGCGAAGAGCACGACCACGGTCGCGGTCTGTCAGGCGCAGGTCCCGTGCGGCAAGCTCGCGACCGCGATCTTCGCCAAGGCCGGGATCACCGTGAAGCCGGTGACCGAGGAGGCCGACGTGAAGTCGACGCTCGCGAAGGTCACCACCGGTGCGGTCGACGCGGGGATCGTCTACGTCACCGACGTGCAGGCGGCCGGTGACGCGGTCGAGGGGATCGCGATCCCGCCGGGTCAGAACGCGACCACCGAGTACCCGATCGCGACGCTCACCGACGCCCGGAACAGCCAGCTCGCCAAGGCGTTCGTCGGCTACGTGCTGTCCGCCGACGGCAAGCAGGTCCTGACCGCCGCCGGCTTCGCCGCGCCGTGACCGCCCCGGCCCGATGAACCGACCGCTGCGATGAACGGACCGCTGCGATGAACGGACCGCTGCGATGAACGGACCGCCGCGGTGAGCGTGGCGGTCGTGTCGCGCCGGGCCCGTCGTCGGCGGCTGTCGGCGGTCGCCCCCGGTGTGCCGGCCGTCATCGTGCTGCCGGCGTTGCTCGGTGCAACGTTCCTACTGTTACCGTCGCTCGCACTGCTGCTCGACGCCCCGTGGCGGTCGCTGTCGGACATCCTCGTGACCCAGCAGGTGCGCGACGCACTGCGGCTCTCGCTGATCTGTGCGACCGCCGCGACCGCCCTGTCGTTGCTGGTGGGTGTCCCGCTGGCGTGGGTGCTCGCCCGGCTGCGGTTCCGCGGCGTCGCCGTCCTGCGCGCCGCCATCCTGCTCCCACTCGTCCTGCCGCCGGTGGCGGGCGGCGTCGCGTTGTTCTCCGCGTTCGGCCGGCTCGGGCTGGTGGGCGGCCCGTTCTACCGGGCGACCGGCTTCCAACTGCCGTTCACCACCTGGGGCGTGGTGGTCGCCGAGGCGTTCGTCGCCATGCCGTTCCTCGTCGTGAGCGCCGAGGGGGCGTTCCGGACCGTCGACACCCGGCTGGAGGAGGCGGCGACGACGCTCGGTGCCTCGCGGGCGGTGGTGTTCCGGCGCATCGTGGTGCCGACGGTCGGGCCGGCGCTGGTCGCGGGCTCGGTGCTGTGCTGGGCCCGGGCGCTGGGGGAGTTCGGCGCCACGATCACCTTCGCCGGCAACCTGCAGGGGACCACCCAGACCATGCCGTTGCTGGTCTCGCTGTCCCTCGACGTCTCGCTCGACCAGGCCCGGGCGCTCGCGTTGGTGCTGATGCTGGTCGCGGTGCTGGTGCTGGCGGCCCTGCGCGACCGCTGGCTGCGCACGCCGTCCGCCACGGCGTGATCACCCTCCGGAAGCAGGCGGGGCCCGGCCTCGAGGTCACCGCCGGTTGCGACGTCGGCACGTTCACCCTCGACGTCGCGATGTCCGCCGCGAACGGCGAGGTGGTCGCCGTCATCGGCCCGAACGGGTCCGGCAAGTCGACGCTGCTCCGCGCCGTCGCCGGGTTGCGGCCGCTGTCGCGCGGCACGCTGCGTCTCGCCGGCCGGGTACTCGACGACCCGGGCGCCGGGATCTTCGTCCCGGCCCGGGAACGCCGTGTCGGCATGGTGTTCTCCGACATCCGGCTGTTCCCGTCGATGTCCGCGCTCGAGAACGTCGCCTTCGGGTTGCGGCCGCGGCCCGCGCCGGCCGCGGAGTGGCTCGAGCGACTCG
>CAXUNA010000376.1:0-1018 GCA_964252095.1 uncultured Jatrophihabitans sp.
GCGCCGTGACCGCGGCGGCCGCCTTCGGTGCGGCGTTCGCCGGGGCGCCGGTGGCGAGCGCCGCGAGGACACCGGCCGTCGCGGCGAGCACGATCCCGGTGCGCCGGACGCGGCGCGCGGTGGAGCGGGTGGACACGGGCGGCACAGCACTCATCACAGGCGTCTTCCTCGAAGTCGGAAAGTCTTGCTGGTGAGGAAGTTAGAGAGCGCTCCTGTCCGGTGTCAACTATCTGTGTGTAGAGCGGCGGTGAAATGGGCAGAACTTGTTCTTGGCTTGAGATCAGGCCGAGCAAACGTCCGGTTCGCCCGGTTCGAGCGCGCCGATGCGGCCGGTCACCGGGGCACGGCGCGGACCCGGTTCCCGCGGGCGTCGTGGGTGAGGTCGACCAGTCCGAGCAGCTCGAGCAGGGGCGGCAGGTACATCCCGAACCGGCCGCGGTAGCCCTTGCGCAACCCGTACCAGCCGCCGACGGGGTTGTCGTCGGCCCGGCCGAACGCCTCGACGGTGCCCTGCGCGGCGTCCTTGTTCTCGTCCGCCGCCCCGAGCGGAACCCAGTCTCCCTGGGCGGTCAGCCACCGGTGGAGGTCCTCCACCGCCTGCGCCCGGTAGGTCAGCCGGGTCGTGCCGACCTGGCAGACCAGCGTGGGCGGGTCCGCGTCGTCGTCGCGCCACATCGTGTACCGGGAGCTGCCCGGTGCCGTCGCGAGCTGCCACGGGTCACGCTCGGTGCCGGTGCCTGCCATCCCGGCATCGTCCGCGCCCCGACGGCCCCGGGCCACGTTCGACGGACGACCGGACCCGAAAGGGCACCCGAGGTGTGAAACGGGTGAGCCGGGCCATACGGGGTGTTAGGGCCTCGTTACTTCGGGTATCACCATCTCGCCGGTGGCCGTTCGGGGGAACCGCCGCCTGGCACGGGGAAGAGGCTCGCCCCGGTCGCCCTCGGGGGCCCCCCCCCCGCGCCCCCCCCCCCCCCCCCCCCGTAACATGCCCCGGTGCAGGCCCCCCCCAGTACCC
>CAXUNA010000376.1:1028-4406 GCA_964252095.1 uncultured Jatrophihabitans sp.
GCGGCGCCCCGGGGCGCCGCGGGGGGCCCGCGACCGGCGAGCCCACCCCGACCCCCTCGTTCAGATGCCGCGTTGCAGGCACACCGATGTCGCGCTGTCGTCGTACGGCGGGAACCGCGGAACAGCCACGAACCCGTGCCGGGCGTAGAACCGGATCGCCGCCTGCTGCCGGTCGCCCGTCTCCAGTCGCAGCACGGTCACGCCCCGGCCGCGGGCGTACTCCACCAGCGCGGCCAGCACGGCGTCGGCGACGCCCGTCCCGCGCCGGGTGGGGTCGACCCAGAACCGTGTGAGCTCGGCGCGGCCGTCGTCCTGGACCTCGACCCCGCCGACGCCGGCGAACACCCCGTCGACCCGCGCCGCGACCAGGTGGACACCCCGGCGCTCGAGCTGCTCCGCCGAGTAGCCGAAGGTCTGCTCCGGCGCGTACCCACCCTGCGCCAGTTCCGCGGTGAGCGCCGCCAGCGCCGCGGCGACGTCGGGCGCACGCGGATCCGCCGGCGTGACGACCGGGTCGTCGCTCACGGGCGACGCAGTGAGGCCGGGCCGAGCACCCGCTCGACGGTGATCTCCAGGACGACCCGCGCCGGGTTCTCGCGGGGGACCCGGTAGCGGGCGGCGTAGCGCCGGACGGCCTCGGCCACCCGCTCGGGATCGTTGCTCACGACAACGCTGCCCTCGAACGTCAGCCAGTCGCGGCCCTCGACCTGGCACACCGCGACCGGTCCACCCCGCCTGGCGAGCCGGACCTTGTAGCTGGTCCCGCTCGCGATCACGCGGACCAGTCCGGCGGCGTCGTCCCAGGTGAACCCGACGGGCACGACGTGCGGCGTGCCGTCCGGCCGGACCGATGACAGCGTCGCGAGGTGACGAGCGGTGACGAAGGCGGCGCCGTCGGGCGTCAACCCCGTCATCCGCTGACGTTCTCCAGCACGACGGCGAGTCCCTGCCCCACGCCGATGCAGATCGCGGCGACGCCCCACCGCTTCCCGTCACGGCGGAGCACCTCGGCGAGCGTGCCGAGCACCCGGCCGCCGGACGCGCCGAGCGGGTGGCCCAGGGCGATGGCACCGCCGCGGGTGTTGACGATGTCGGGGTCGACCTTCCAGCCGTCGAGGCACGCGAGCGACTGCACCGCGAACGCCTCGTTGAGCTCGACCGCGTCGACGTCGTCCCAGCCGATCCCGGCGCGGGCGAGGGCGCGGTTCGCGGCCTCGACGGGTGCGTACCCGAACTCCCGCGGGTCGTTCGCGAAGGCGGCCCGCCCGGCCACCCGGGCGACCGGATCGTGGCCGATCGTCGCGGCCGCCGCCTCCGAACCGAGCAGGACGGCCGACGCGCCGTCGTTGAGCGGCGAGGCGTTGCCGGCGGTGATGGTGCCGTCCGCCCGGAAGGCGGGCTTGAGCTTCGCCAGCGACTCCGTGGTGCTGTCGGGCCGGATCCCCTCGTCACGGGCGAGGTCGACGCCGTCGACCGGCACGACGAGCGGGTCGTAGAACCCGGCGTCCCATGCCGCGGCGGCCAGCTGGTGGCTGCGGGCGGCGAAGGCGTCCTGGCGCTCGCGGGAGATGCCGAACTTCTCCTGCAGCTGCTCGTTGCACTCACCGAGGCTCGCCGTCCACTCCTCGGGCATGGCCGGGTTGACCAGCCGCCACCCGAGTGTGGTCGAGACCGCGGTGACGTTGCCGGCGGGGAACGCGCGGTCGGGCTTGGGCATCACCCACGGCGCCCGGGTCATCGACTCCACCCCGCCCGCCACCACGATCTCGGCGTCGCCGGTCTCGATCATCCGCGAGCCGCCCATCGCGGCGTCGAGGCTGGAGCCGCACAGCCGGTTGACGGTGTTGCCCGGCACCGAGACCGGCAGACCCGCGAGCAGGACGGCCATCCGCCCGACGTCGCGGTTGTCCTCGCCGGCGCCGTTGGCGAGGCCGAAGGTGACCTCGTCGACCTGCGCGCCGTCGAGGCCCGGGGCGCGGTCGACGACGGCCTTCAGCACGGTGGCGGCGAGGTCGTCGGGCCTGACCCTCGCCAGTGCGCCGTTGAAGCGGCCGAACGGGGTGCGGAGGGCGTCGTACACGAAGGCGCCGGTCGTCGCGGAACTGGTCATCGTGGGGTCTCCCGGTCGATCTCGTCGAACACTCGTTGGGCAACTCGGAATGCACTGTTCGCGGCGGGAACGCCGCAGTAGACGGCGGTCTGCAGCAGGACCTCGCTGATCTCCCCGCGGCTCAGACCGTTGCGCACTGCACCACGGACGTGACCGGCCAGTTCCTCGAGGTGGCCGCCGGCGACGAGTGCGGTGAGCGTGACGATCGAACGGTCGCGACGGGCCAGGCCCGGTCGGGTCCACACCGCGCTCCACGCGTACCGGGTGATGAGGTCCTGGAAGTCGCGGGTGGTGTCGGTCGTCCCCGCGACGGCCCGGTCCACCCACTGGTCGCCGAGCACCGCACGGCGCACCGCCATGCCCGCTGCGTACTCGGCGTCGCAGGCGTCGGCCGTGGTGGCGATCAACGCGGCCACGGCCGCCGGCGACTCGGCCGGCGCCTGGTGCGCCACGTCGAGCTCCACCAGCCGTGATCCCGCCACGGCGCGCTCGACCAGACGCAACCCGTCGAGCGGCGTGGCGACGTCGTGGGTGCCGCCGACCAGCGTGAGCGGCGTCCGGATGCCCGGGAGGTCGGCCCGGACGTCGTAACCCCGCAAGGCCTCGCACGCCAGCGCGAAGCTCTCCCGGTCGGTGGACGCGAGCGACTGCAGCAGCGCGTTCGCGCGCTCCGGTTCCCGTTCACGGAAACCGGGGGCGAACCACCGGCCGGCCGAGAACGGCACCTGGGGCGCCATCCCCTCGCCACGCACCGCGGCGGCGCGGTCGCGCCAGCCGTCGGGGGTGCCGATGGTCGCGCCGGTGCACGCCAACGTTGCAGTGAGCACCGATCCCGGCCGGCGCGTCAGCAGCGTGAGTCCGACTGCCCCGCCGAGGGAGTCGCCCGCGTAGTGGAACGGTCCCGGTCGATGGGCGGCCACCGCTGCGACCACGGCGCCGGCGAGGTCGGCCACCGTGAACGGCTCCCGGGCCGGCGGCTGGTCGCCGTGGCCCGGCAGGTCCCAGCCGACGATCTCGAACCGGGCCGAGAGCAGCACCGCACACCGTCCCCAGAGCGTGCGCGCCGTGGTGCCGATGGACGGGCCCAGCACCAACAGGGGACGGGAATCGGCCGTCGCGGAGAGCGGAACGAGATCGAGGTTCACGCCGCGGCCTCCGGCCAGGTCGCGGCGCGGGTGAGCGCCGCATCGACGAGGACGCCGTCGGCGCCCCGCCAGGCGGGGACGGCGCCGACCAGCTCACCCAGCGTGGTGGCCTCGGCGTCGACC
>CAXUNA010000377.1:0-4405 GCA_964252095.1 uncultured Jatrophihabitans sp.
GCGTGGCGGTCATCCCGGCGCAGAGCGCGCCCGCCTGCGCGCCGGCCCGCAGGTAGGCCAGACCCGCGACGGCGTAGCCGATCCCGAGCGCGATGACGACCCACGGCGCGTAGCCGTCGGCCGGGAGCACCACCGCGACGAGGATGGCCGACACCACGGTGGTCACGTTGAGCAACGTGTCGTACAGGGAGAACACCCGGCCGCGGTACTCGTCCTCGATGCTGCGCTGCAGGATGGTGTCGACGCAGATCTTCGAGCCCTGTGCGGCGAAGCCGAGCAGGAACGCCCCCAGCACGTACGTCCACGTCAGGTACGGCAACCCGAGCACGACCTGCACGACGCCCGCCCCGACCAGCAGGGTGGTCGACCACCGCACGAACCCGAAGGCCCGGGTGGCGCGGGGCGTGCAGAGCGCGGCGGCGAGGCCACCGGCCGCCACCCCGGCGGCGACGAGCCCGAGTCCGCCGAGGCCGGCCCGGAACACGCCGGAGTCCTCGAGTCGGTACCGGAACAGCAGCAACGTCATGACGAATCCGACGCCGTAGCAGAAGCGGCCCGCGCCGATCATGACCAGCGCCCGGCGGGCGGCGGGGATCTCCGCGAGGTGCCGCGCGCCGTCGACGAAGCCACGGACGACGTCGGCCACGGTCTCGTGGTGGGAGCGCTCGACGTCGTCGGGACCGAGGGCCGTGTGGCCGAACCCGCCGGCCGCGGCGGCGCCCACGAGGTAGAGCAGCAGCGAACTCGCCGCGATGAAGGCGTAGCTGTCGTCCTGTGCGCCCGCGAGGCCCGCGATCCCCACCCCGGCGCCCAGCCCGATCGCCGTGGCGGTGGTGCCGAGCGTGGTCGAGACCGCGTTGGCCGAGACCAGTTCGCCGGGCGGCACCACGTGCGGCAGGGACGCGGACAGGCCCGAGAGGATGAACCGGTTGAAGGAGATGATCACCAGTGCACTGCCGTAGAACAGCGGCCCGGTGACGCCTGCTGCGACCTCGGCGGCCACGCCGATCACGAGCACCGCGCGGACGACGTTGACCCAGGTCAGCACCCGCTGCCGCCACCAGCGGTCGAGCAGCACGCCGGCGAGCGGCCCGACCAGCGAGTACGGCAGCAGGATGACGGCGAACGCGGCGGCGATGTTCGCCGCGCTCGCCTGGTGCTCCGGGCTGAACAGCACCGCGCCCGCGAGCGACGCCTGGAACAGCCCGTCGCCCACCTGCCCGGCCAGCCGGGTGGTCAGCAGGCGACGGAACCCGGGCAGGCCGAACGCCGCCGGGACGTGGTGGCGGAACCCGTCCGGACGCAGGCCGGTCGTGGCGGATGGCATCGCCCTGACCGTAACCCCCCGAGATGAGACACGGCACGGAGACGGGATGCGGGTCGGCGTCGCCGCCGGGCGCCGCCGGCGGGCAAGATGAACCCGTGGCCGACCGTTCCCCGGATCCGCGCTCGCGGTTCGAGCAGCAGTTCGGAGCGCACCCGCCCGAGGCCGGCCCCTTCCCGGGCGACCAGATCCTCGGTCGGTTCGGCCGGCTGCCCGGTCCGGTCCGGCGTCCCGGGTGGGCGGTACCTGAACTCGAACCCGCCGCGGGCCGGTTGCTGCTGGCCACCCCGCTGCTCGTGGAACCGACCTTCGCCCGGACCGTGGTGTTCGTCCTCGAGCACGACGACGACGGCACGGTCGGAGTGGTGGTGAACCGGCCCAGCCGCACCCCGGTCGGCCAGGTGCTCCCCAGCTGGCACACGGCGGCGAGCGACCCGGACGTGGTGTTCACCGGCGGCCCGGTCCAGCCCGACGGTGCCCTGTGCCTGGGCGAGGTGCGGCCCGGCGGCCGCGAGGCGGTCGCCGACGGTGAGGAGTGGCTGCGCCCGCTGCCGGGTGGTGCCGGGCTCGGTGGGGTCCTCGCCACCGTCGACCTCGAGGCCGACGGCGACGACGTCGCGCCAGCGCTCGCGAACGTCCGGATCTACGCCGGCCACTCGGGATGGTCACCGGGGCAGCTCGGCGACGAGATCGCACAGGGGGCGTGGATCGTCGTCGACGGCGGCAAGCACGACGTCTTCAGCCGCGCGCCCACGGTGCTCTGGCGGCAGGTCCTCCGCCGCCAGCCGCCACCGCTGTCGCTGCTCGCGACCTTCCCGCCGGAGCTCGCCGACAACTGAGTCGTCGCCTGACCGCACCGGGAAACGATCCTGACCGACCTGTGATGTTTGCCTGAGTTGAGCGGTGGGCACGGTTCCCCGCATGAGCTCCGTGGCGGCCGACACCGACACCGACGGGGGCGGCGAGGTCCGCAAGAGCCTCGTCCCCGTGCGCATGGACCGGCTGCCGTGGGCGAAGTTCCACTGGCGCGTCGTGTTCGGACTGGGCACCGCGTGGATCCTCGACGGCCTCGAGATCCAGCTCGCGGCGCTCAACGGGTTCAACAACAGCTTCCACTTCAGCTCGTTCCAGACCAGCTCGTTCGCGTTCTGGTACCTCGGCGGCGAGATCCTCGGCGCACTCGTCTTCGGTCGGATCACCGACCGTTTCGGGCGCAAGAAGATGTTCGTCATCACGCTGCTGATCTACCTGGTCGGCTCCGGCCTCGCGGGCTTCTCGTGGGACTACTGGTCCCTCGCCCTGTTCCGGGTCGTGGCGGGCATCGGCATCGGCGGGGAGTACACCGCGATCAACGCGGCGATCGACGAGCTCATCCCGTCGCACTTCCGTGGCCGGGTCGACATCGCCGTCAACGGCACCTACTGGTTCGGCGCGCTGCTCGGTGACCTGCTCGGCATCGTGCTCATCGAGAACACCTGGCTGCTGCCCGCGAACTGGGGCTGGCGCGTGTCGTTCCTGCTCGGCCCGGTGATGGGCCTGTTCGTGATCTTCATCCGGCGCAACCTGCCGGAGAGTCCACGGTGGCTGATGACCCACGGACGTGACCAGGAGGCCGAGGCAATCGTCGGGGACATCGAGCGTGAGGTGGAGCAGGAGGACCACGTCACGCTGCGCAAGGTCGACGAGACCAAGGCGCTGCCGATCATCGCGACGCCGCGGATCGGCTACCTCGAGCTGCTGCACGTGTTCATCACCCAGCTACCGAAGCGAACGGTGCTCGGTGCAACGATGATGATCACGCAGGCGTTCCTGTACAACGCCATCTTCTTCACCTACGAGCTGGTGCTCGTGAACTTCTACCACGTCGAGCACGCCGCCTACTACTTCATCCCGTTCGCCGCGGGCAACCTGCTCGGTCCGCTGCTGCTGGGGCACCTGTTCGACGTGTGGGGCAGGCGGAAGATGATCCTGCTGACGTACGGCCTCTCGGGTGTCCTGCTGATCCTGTCGGCCGTGCTGTTCGAGGCGAACGCGCTGAACGCCGTCACGAACACCGTGATGTGGTGCGTCATCTTCTTCTTCGCCTCCGCAGGTGCGTCCTCGGCGTACCTCACCGTGAGCGAGATCTTCCCGATCGAGGTGCGCGGGCTCGCCATCGCCGTGTTCTTCGCGATCGGTCAGGGGGCCGGTGCGATCGCGCCGCCGATCTACGGCGCGCTCATCGGCGACGGCACCAGCCGCACCCCGCTCATGTGGGGGTACATCATGGGCGGCGTCATCATGATCATCGGCGGACTGGTCGCGTGGTTCATCGGCGTCGACAGTGAACGCAAGGCGCTGGAGGACGTCGCGACCCCGTTGTCGGTGTTGAGAGCGAAGGCCGCCGGCGCGGAGGTTCCCGACGTGTCGGCCGCATGAAGGTCGTAGGAGGCAGGACATGAGCGACACCAACCAGCCCGCACCGGTGGTCGTCGGTGTCAGCCCGACGACCGGGTCGATCGCCGCGTTCGAGTGGGCGCTCGACCACGCCCGCCGGGTCGGCGCCCCCCTTGTCGCCGTCACGGCGTGGCAGGTGCCCGTGGGTGCCACACCGAGCGTTGTGCCGTCGGTGCAGACTGCAACGGTCGAGCGGCTGGCCGACGAAGCGGCGGCGAGCCTGGCCAAGACGGTGCGGGCGCTCGCCGGGGAGTCGTCGGTGGTCTCCCAGCGGGTCGAGCGCGGCACGGCCTCGGCGGTGCTGGTGCGGGCGTCGCAGTCGGCCCAGTTGCTGGTCATCGGCCCTCCGCACCCGGGGGAGTTGAGCAGGCTGCGGCCGTCGTTGCTCGCCCCGCAGGTGGTGTACGGCGCGTCGTGCCCGGTGGTCGTCCTCCCGGCCCTGACCTACGAGCAGCCCTCGCGGTGGCGGTCGTTCGCGGGCCGGATCGCGGAAGCGGCGGCGAGCGCCGGCGCCCGGTCGACCCCTCCGTCTGATCCGCTCGCGTCAGCCCGCCACCGACGCGTCGACCGGCATGCCGGCGTCGGCGAGCACCGTCTCTACCTCGCCGGCCCGGAGGTGTTCCACCGCAACGCCGTCCAACTCGG
>CAXUNA010000378.1:0-4386 GCA_964252095.1 uncultured Jatrophihabitans sp.
CTGCTGACCCGCGCGGCCGCGGGTGGCGGTGGCGACGGGGTCGGTCTCGGCGGCCTCGACCAGCCGGGCGACGTCGGCCGGCGTGGTGAAGTACCGGCCGGCGGCGCGGGTGACCTCGCGGTTGAACTCGACGTCGAAGCAGATCGACGGGGCGGCGGCACCGATCGCCCGCAGCAGCGAGGGGTTGGTGCCCCCGACGGAGTGACCGTGCAGGTACGTCGCGGAGTTCGCGTAGAGCTCGTCGAGCAGCTTCTGGTCCCAGACACCGCCGAGGAACCGGACCCGGCCGTCGCCGAGGGCGCGGACCTTCGCCGTGTACTGGTCGGAGTACGGCGCCGAGCCGACGACGACGAGCGGCTTCTCGGCCCGCGACGCGACGTAACCCTCGACGATAACGTCGACGTGGTTCTCCGGCTCGAAGCGGGCGACGGCGAGGTGGTAGCCCTGCGGCTCGAGCCCGAGCTCGGCGATGCCCGCGTGCCCGATCCGCTCGGCCGAGATGATCGGTGCGCCGTAGGCGATGCGCACGGTGTCGGCGTCGAACTCGTCGCGGTAGTAGTCGGAGATGCCGTCGGCGTCGGCGATGAGCGCGTCGGACCACCGGACGGCCAGGCTCTCGGCGCGGCGGTAGAAGGAACGGCCGGCGCCGCCCCACTTGGCGCGGCGCCACTCCAGGCCGTCGACGTGGGTCGCGACCGGGATGCCGGCCGCGCGCAGGATCGGCAGGAAGACCGAGTTCGCGGCGTTGAAGACCAGCGCGACATCGGCGCGGTGGAGGAACTGGTGCCCGGCCGACAGACCGGTGTGGCTGAGGGTCTCGAGCACCTTGTGACGCACGGCGGGCAGGTGGACCAGCTGCATGCCGAGGTGTTCGGCCGGCAGCTCCGGGACGTCACCGGTGCGGCCGTCGGGCAACGGGGTGCGGCAGTAGACGACGACCTCGTGGCCGCGTTCGACCAGCCGGCGCCCGACCTCCTCGACACAGGTCTCGAACCCGCCGTACCGAGCCGGTACGCCGCGGGTCCCCACCATCGCGATCTTCATCGACGCCCCTCGGCGCGGACGGACCGAGGTGCGCGCGGTGCAGCACCCATGGTGTCCGTCCTCGCCTTCGCCGCGTGACACGCGGCAGTCAGTCCCCCGAGTGCCGCGGGCCGCGTCCTCTTCCGATGAGAACGTTCCCGCGACAGCTAACACAGTATTGATATCAGAGTTCGCGCCTACTTCACAACAGCCTCTGGCTCACACCAAGCTGACGTGGTGAGAGTGTCCCACGCCGAGGTCTTGTCAAAACATGGTTAACACGCAAGAAGCAAATCGGGCGTGTCGCACACACGGTCAGCCTCTGCCCGGGTTGTGACCGTTCGTCACGCACCGCCGACGCCGGACTCCGGCCGATCGGGCCGGTGGTCTTTACTGGTCGTCGTCCGCTGCCGTCCGTGGAAGCCCGGCGCACCGTCGCTCCGGACCCGCCGCGCACCCACCTGCCGGAGAGTGCTGCCCGTGTCCGACGACCTGCTGATCGGCACCACCACGAGTCCGGCCGCCCCCGGCGGCGGCTCCGTCGACGACGACCTGCTCCCGTTCGCGGCCCCCGGTGACGACGCCGAACTGCGCGCCGACGTGCGGCGGGTGGCGACGCTGCTCGGCCGCTCGCTGGTCCGCCAGGACGGTGAGGACCTGCTCGCGCTCGTCGAGGAGGTCCGGTCCCTCGTCAAGCAGGGCAAGCAGGCCGCCCGCGACGGACGGGTCGCGGGGCCGGAGTCCCGCGAGCTCGCCGACGCGCAGGCGCTGCTCGCCGGGCTGCCGCTCGACCGGGCGATCGCCCTCGTGCGGGCGTTCTCCACCTACTTCCAGCTGGCCAACATCGCCGAGCAGGTGCACCGCGTGCGCGGTCTGCGCCGCCGACCGGCGTCCGAGGGCTGGCTGGTCAGTGCCGTCACCGACGTCGCGGACACGCTCGGCGACGACGCCCTGCTCGAGGCCCTCGGCTCGCTCGCGATCCGCCCGGTCATCACCGCGCACCCCACCGAGGCGAGCCGGCGCGCGGTGCTGTCGAAGCTGCAGGACGTCGCCGGGATCCTCGAGGAGGCGACGCCCGACGACAGCGCCGCCCGCCGCCGGCAGGACCGTGCGCTCGCCGAGATCGTCGACCTGCTGTGGCAGACCGACGAGCTCAACCAGGTGCGGCCGACCCCGGTCGACGAGGCCCGCTGGGCGCTGTACTACCTCACCCGCATCGCCCGCGACACCCTGCCGGACCTGCTCGCCGACCTCGCCGCCGAACTCGCCGACCGCGGCCTGACGCTCGACCCCGCCGTCCGGCCGCTGACGTTCGGCACCTGGATCGGCGGGGACCGCGACGGCAACCCCAACGTCACGGCCGACGTGACGTCGTCGATCCTGCAGGTGCAGCACGTCGCCGCGGCCCGCGTGGTCCAGACGGCCCTCGACCGGCTCATCGGTGAGCTCTCGGCCTCGACCACCGTCGTCGCCGTGTCCGACGAGCTCGCGGGGTCCCTCGCCGCCGACCTCGAGCGGCTGCCGGGGGTCGACGCCCGGTTGCGGGAGCTCAACGCGACCGAGCCCTACCGCCTCAAGCTGACCTGCATGCAGTCCAAGCTGCGGCACACCACCGCCCGGGTCGAGTCCGGCGGCCGGCACGAACCGGGTTACGACTACCTCGGGACCGCCGAACTGCTCGCGGACCTCGACGTGGTCACCCGCTCGCTGCGGGCCAACGCGGGCGAGCTGATCGCCGACGGGGCCGTGGCGCGGGTGCAGCGGCTGGTCACGAGCTTCGGGCTGACGCTCGCGACCATGGACGTCCGTGAGCACGCCGACGCCCACCACCACGCCGTCGGGCAGCTCATCGACCGGTTGGTCGAGGAGACCTGGCTGTACGAGGACGTCCCACGCGACTACCGGCACCGGCTGCTCTCCCGGGAACTGACCTCGCGCCGCCCGCTCGCGCCCACCCCGCCGCCGCTCGACGCCGACGGCACCAAGACCTTCGCCGTCTTCACCGCGATCCGCGACGCGATCGAGACGTACGGCCCGGAGGTCATCGAGAGCTACATCATCTCGATGACCCGCGGCGCCGACGACGTGTTCGCGGCGGTCGTCCTCGCGCGGGAGGCGGGGCTGGTGTCGCTGCGCGGTCCGGAGCCGTACGCGCAGATCGGCTTCGTGCCGCTGCTGGAGACGGTCGAGGAGCTCCGGCGTTCCGGCGAGGTGCTCGACGACCTGCTGTCCGACCCGTCGTACCGCGAGCTGGTGCGGCTGCGCGGCGACGTGCAGGAGGTGATGCTCGGCTACAGCGACTCCAACAAGGAAGCGGGCGTCACGACCTCGCAGTGGGAGATCCACAAGACCCAGCGGACGTTGCGCGACGTCGCCGCGCGCTACGGCGTCCGGCTGCGGCTGTTCCACGGCCGCGGCGGCACGGTCGGCCGCGGCGGTGGCCCGACGTACGACTCGATCCTCGCCCAGCCGTACGGCGTCCTCGACGGCGAGATCAAGGTGACCGAGCAGGGTGAGGTCATCAGCGACAAGTACCTGCTGCCGGAACTGGCCCGCGAGAACCTCGAGCTGACGGTGTCGGCGGTGCTGCGGGCGTCGTCGCTGCACCGCGCACCGCGGCAGGGCGCCGAGCAGCTGCAGCAGTGGGACGCCGCGATGGAACAGGTCAGCGACGCCGCGTTCGCCCGGTACCGCTCGCTGGTCGACGACGACGACCTGCCCGCCTACTTCCTCGCGTCGACGCCGGTGGAGCAGCTGGGCTCGCTCAACATCGGGTCACGGCCGTCGCGCCGCCCGGACTCCGGCGGGGGCATCGGCGGGCTGCGCGCCATCCCGTGGGTGTTCGGCTGGACGCAGTCGCGGCAGATCGTGCCCGGTTGGTTCGGCGTCGGCTCCGGGTTGCGGGCCGCGCGCGAGGCGGGTCTGGGCGACGTCCTGGTCGCGATGCACCGGGAGTGGCACTTCTTCCGGGTCTTCATCAGCAACGTCGAGATGACGCTCGCCAAGACCGACCTCGCGATCGCCGCGCAGTTCGTCGACGCACTGGTGCCGGGCGAGCTGCGGCACCTGTTCGACGCGGTGCGGGCCGAGCACGAGCTCACCGTCCGCGAGCTGCTCGCCGTCACCGGCGAGGACGAGCTGCTGGACCGGCAGCCGGTCCTGCGGCGCACGTTCGCGGTGCGCGATGCCTACCTCGACCCGATCAGCTACCTGCAGGTCGACCTGCTGGCGCGGGTCCGCGCGGCCGAGCGCGCCGGCGAGGCGCCGGACGCCGATCTGCAGCGCGCGCTGCTGCTCACCATCAACGGCGTGGCCGCCGGGTTGCGCAACACCGGCTGACTCTCTGGCCGCGCCTGACTGCCC
>CAXUNA010000379.1:0-4367 GCA_964252095.1 uncultured Jatrophihabitans sp.
GCCTCGACCGGCTCCAGCGGCCGGACCTCACCGCGGCGGGCGGCGTCGACCCGCTTGCGGACGGTGACGTCACGACGGGCGAGCAGCGCGGCGGTCTGCTCCGGGCTCAACAGCCCCGGCAGGCCGACGAAGTCCTCGTCGTCGTCGGAGAGGTCCGCGACCACGGCGCGGCCGGAGGACAGCACGTGGGCGAACTCGGCCTCGGCCTCGAGCGCCTCGTACTCCCCGACCGTGCCGTCGGCGGTCTCCGGCTCCCCGACCAGGGCGTCGAGCACGTCGGTGTCGTCGGTCTCCGGCGAGGACTTGAAGACCAGCACGTGGTTGCGTTCGGTCTCGAGTTCGGCCGCGAGCGTGAGCAGCGGGCGGACCGCCGGCAGGAACACCGTCGCCGACTCGTGGCGCCCGCGCGCCCGCACCACGCGGCCGACGGCCTGGGCGAAGAACAGCGGCGTGCGGTACGACGTGAGCCACGCCAGGGCGGCGACCCGCGGGATGTCGACACCCTCGGACACCATCCGCACACAGACGGCGATCCGCTCGTCGCTCGCGGCGAACTGCGAGAGCCGGTCGGACGCCTGCGGGTCGTCGGAGACGATGAGGGCGGGCCTGCGGCCGGTGACGCGTTCGACGATGTCGGCGTACGCGCGGGCCGCCTCCTGGTCGCTGGCGAGCACCAGGCCGGCGGCGTCGGGCATGCCACCGTTGCGTAGTGCATCGATCCGGTCGTCGAGGGCGGCGAGGACGTGCGGCACCCACGCGCCCTTCGGGTCGAGCGCGGTCTTCCACGCCGCCGCCTCGACCGACTTGGTGCCGGCGTCGGTGAGCGAGGCGGCGACGACCTCACCCGCCGAGGTCCGCCAGCGGGCGACACCGGTGTACGCGGCGAACAACACCGGGCGCACCACCCCGTCACGCAGCGCCTCGCGGTACCCGTAGCTGACGTCGGCGACGCTGCGGAGCTCACCGTCGCCGTCGTCGGTGTAGCGGACGAACGGGATCTGCTCGTCGGTCTTCGTCCGGAACGGCGTGCCGGTCAACGACAGCCGCCGTACCGCACCACCGAACGCCTCGCTGACCGCCTCGCCCCACGAGAGCCCGTCGCCGGCGTGGTGCACCTCGTCGAGCACGACGAGCGTGCGGCGGGCGGTGCAGCGGGCGTGGTGCAGGGCGGGCTTGGTGGCGACCTGCGCGTAGGTGGTGACGTAACCGTCGGCGTCGGGCCGGACGGGGCCGACCGCGTTGGACAGCGTGGGGTCGAGGTCGAGCCCCACCCGGGCGGCCGCCTCGGCCCACTGGGTGCGCAGGTGGTCGGTGGGGGCGACCACGACGATCCGGTCGATCGCGCGGCGCTCGCGTAGCCGCATGGCGAGCGCGAGGGCGAAGGTGGTCTTGCCGGAGCCGGGGGTGGCGGTGACGAGGAAGTCGCGGGCGTTCTCGACGGGCCGGTCGAAGTAGTCGGCGATCGCGCGGCGCTGCCAGGCCCGCAGCCGGCTGTCGGAGCCGTGCGCCGCGGCGACCGCGCGGGGTGATCCGGGTCCTCTGGCGTCGTCGGGAAGACCGAACAGATCGGGGGCACCGGAGGACATCGCTGCGTCACTGTAACCGGATCCGCCCGTCGCGCCTCCGCCGACGCGGGGGTGTCGCGAGGCAGACTCTCGACCCGTGGTCGAACCTCTGGTGAGCGCCTTCGCGGGGCACCCGTTCCCGCTGCGCCGGCGTGCCGTGAAGATCCTCACCAGTCCCGGCGCGGTGCTCCGGCGGGTCGGGCTGCTGCTCGCCGACACCGTGAAGTCGGCGTGGCGGCACCGGGTCCTCGGGCTGTCGGCCGAGACCGCGTTCTGGCAGCTGCTCTCGCTGCCCTCGTTGCTCATCGCGCTACTCGCGTCGCTCGGGTACCTCACCAGCCTGATCGGCCCCGACACCGTCGCACGCACCCACGTCCAGCTGGAACGGGCGTTCTCGAAGGCGTTCACGCCGGAGGTGGTCAACCAGCTGATCGGGCCCACGTTGACCGACGTGCTCCGCGGCGGCCGGCTCGGAGTGGTCAGCGTCGGCTTCGTGCTCGCCCTGTGGGCGGGGTCGTCGGCCACCGCGACGTTCGTCAACACGATCGCGATCGCCTACGGCCAGCGCGACGAACGCGGCGCGGTCGCGAGCCGGCTGCTCGCGCTGTGGCTGTTCCTCGGGTCGGTGCTCGTGGGTGTCGTGGTGCTCCCGATGCTGGTCCTCGGCCCGGACCTGCTGGCGAAGGCCTTCCCCGAGAGCGCACGGGACACCGCCGCCGCGGTGGTCAACGCCGCGTACTACCCGGTGCTCGCGGGACTGCTGCTGCTCGGGCTCACCAGCCTGTACCGACTCTCGCCGCCCCGACGCCTGTCGTGGTTGCGCGGCCTGCCGGGCGCGACGCTCGCTCTGGCGGTGTTCCTCGGCGGGTCCGCCGGGCTGCGGGCGTACATCGCGTTCGTCATGTCCCGCAACGACGCCTACGGCTCGCTCGGCACGCCGGTGGCCGCGCTGCTGTTCTTCTACGTGCTCGCGCTGGGCGTGCTGCTCGGCGCGGAGTTCAACGCGGCCGTCGAGCGCACGTGGCCGTCGTTGCCGCCCACGCGCGTGCGGATGCTCGACCCGGCGGTGGCGCGACAGCTGGTCGACCGCGGCTGGACCGTGATCAGCGACCGGGTTCCCGTGTTGCCGCCCACCACCGCGCGGCTGCGGTTGAGCGGCCGGCGGCGCGACGAGGACGACCCGTCGTCGCTCGCCTCGTGAGCGGCCGAGCTCAGTCCTTCATGGCCTCGTAGATCTCCTGGCACCGCGCGCACACCGGTGAACCCGGCTTCGGCGAGCGGGTGACGGGGAAGATCTCGCCGCACAGCGCCTCGACCATCGAACCCATCACGGCGCTCTCGGCGATCTTGGCCTTGCGGACGTAGTGGAAGACGTTCTCGCCGGGGTCCGTCTCGTCGGTCTCGACGTCCGGACGCTCCAGCGTGTCGGTGCCGGGGCTGGTCATGCACCCATCGTGCCACCGCCCCGGCGGCCGCGGATCACCCCTCGATGACGCGGGGCGGGCGGGGTGCGGTGGGCACGTCGGTGTCCTCGGGCCCACGCGGCACCGACGCGGTGATCGGCAACGCGGTGAGCCCGCCGGAGGCGGTCTTGCGGTCGCGGGCCATCCGCTCGCGCTCGGCCTTGGGCAGCCGGTCGTTGGCGATGAGCACCGCGGCCCAGGGCAGGACGGCCGCACCGGCGACGCAGATCAGCGCGAGCCAGATGTTGTGGTAGATCGACCCGACGATGAACGCGGCGATGATGCACCCGACGCGGCCCAGCATCATCGCGCCGTAGCGACGGCGGCGACGTCGGTACTCGTCCTCGGGCGACTCCCCGACGTCGGTGATGAGCGCGGGGCGGTCGCCGGGATGGGTCACGTGCACCATGGTGCTCCTCCTCGGACCTGATTCCCAGGTCACTTGAACGTGTTCAGTACGTACAACCGCGGCGGGCACCCGACTAGTCCCTGGCGACGCGGATCGTGCACCCGAGCTCTGACAGAGTGACCCCATGCCTCCTGCCGGATCCGGCGACCTGCCTCCGGTGTGGGTCCTGCACGGCCAGCCCGACACCTCCGCCACCTGGTGGCCGACCCGGGCCGCGCTGCGTGCGGCGGTCGCCGCCACGGGCGCGGAGCCGCCGACCGTGCGACTGCCGGACCGGCCGGGGTACGGCCACAACCCCTCACCCGCGACCGACTACGTCGGCAACGTCGCGTGGCTGCGCGCCGAACTCGACCGCACCCGGGTCGACCGCGTCCTCCTGGTCGGGCACAGCTGGGGCGGCGGCCTGGCGATCCTCGCCGCGGCGGCCGACCCGCGCGTCGTCGGCATCGCGCTGCTGGCCTCGGTCGGGCCGGACTGCCTGCTCCCGGCCGACCGGATCTTCGAGGTGCCGGGGCTCGGCGAGCCGATGGCGTGGATCGCGCTCGGGCCGGGAGCGACGCTCTGGCGCAGGTACCTGCGGCGCAAGGTGCGCGAACGCATCGCCGCGGCCGACGTCCCCCACGCCCGGTCGACCGCGTTCGCCAACCGGCACCGCACGGTGTGGCGCAGCTTCGCGGTCGAGCAGCGGGCGATGCTGCGGGAGTTGCCGGCGATCGTCGACGCGCTGCCACGGGTGACGGTGCCGGCGCTGGTGGTGGCGGCCGAGCAGGACCACGTCATCCCGGCGGCGACCCCGGACGCCCTCGTCGCGCAGCTCCCCCACGCCACCCGGGTCGACCTGCCGGTCGGCCACGACATGAACCTCGGCGACCCCGAGGCGACCGGGGGCGCCGTCGCGGCCTGGCTGCTGGAGCAGACGTGGTGACGCCG
>CAXUNA010000380.1:0-4360 GCA_964252095.1 uncultured Jatrophihabitans sp.
GGCGAGCCGAGCAGCGGCCGGACGGCGACCGGTGCGGGGAGCCGCAGCCCGTTCGGGCCGCGGCCGGCGACCACCCGGGGGGCGGGGGCGCCGACCAGCGCGGGCTCCCGGCGTGCGGGTGGCGCGCCGCCCGACCGGCCGAGGCCGAGATCGAACCGGCCCGGGTGCAGCGCGTCGAGCAGGCCGAACTCCTCGACCGTCGACAGTGCGGTGCGGTGGCCGAGTTGCACCGCGCCGGAACCGAGCCGGATGCGGCTGGTCGCCGCCGCGGTGAGCGCGAGCACGACGGCGGGCGACGTGCCGGCGACGCCGGGGTTGAGGTGGTGCTCGGCGAACCAGTAGCGCCGGTAGCCCAGCGCTTCGGTGCGCTGCGCGAGGTCGATGCTGTGGCGCAACGCCTCCGGTGCCGACGAGCCCGACGAGATCGGGACCAGGTCGAGCACGTCGAGCGGGGTCGTACCCATGGCGGAAGTCCTTGCTGCGTCGGGAAGGCGTCGGGAGGAGGTGGGACGGGTCAGCCGGTGGCGAAGGCCGGAACGCCGGCGTCGGCCCGCGCACCGGACGGCGCCACGGCGTCGTCGAGCAACGGCCCGGTGTCCCACCCGGTCGGCGGGTCGGGGAGGTCGCGACGCAGCGTCGGTGCGATGTCGGACTGGAACAGCTCGAGCCCGGCGCGGTGCTGGGCGTCGGTGAGCCCGCCGGCGTCGGCGTGCAGGTGCAGCACCGAGTGGCCGAACTGCTGGTGGTAGCGGTGGACCTTCTCGATGATCTGCGCCGGGCTGCCGATGAGCGCCGAGCTGCGCTCGACGAAGTCCTCCAGGGTGGGGAACACCGGCGGCACCCCGAGTCGCTTCTGCATCGCCTGCTGCCCCTCGAACACCGGCCGGTACGCCTCGATCGCGTCCTGGGAGTTCCGCTCGGCGTGGTAGCCCGCGCTGCCCGCGCCGACGGTGGCGAGCGCCGGGTCGTGACCGTGGTGCACCCACCGCTCGCGGTAGTAGCGGATGAGCTCGGCGTACGGCTCGATCGGGTTGGTGACGTTCGCCGAGAACAGCGGATCCCCGTACCTCGCCGCGAGATCCACCGACTCCCGACTCGTTGCCGAGCCGTGCCAGATGCGGATCGGCCGTTGGTAGGGGCGGGGCCACACCTCGGCGTCGACCAGCGGCGGCCGGAACCGGGTGGGAAAGGTGATCCGGTTGTGGCCCCACAGCTGCCGGAAGACCTCGTAGGACTCGGCGTTGCGGTCCCACTGGTCCTCGGGCGTGACCTGGAACAGGTCGCGCTGTGCGCTGCCGTTGCCCTTGCCGATGATCAGTTCCAGCCGACCGCCGGCGAGGTGGTCGAGCGTGGCGTAGTCCTCGTACGCCCGCACCGGGTCGAGCAGGCTCAACGTGGTGACGGCCGTGAACAACCGGATGGTGCGGGTCAGCGCCGCGACGTGGCTGAGGACCACGGTCGGCGCCGAGGAGATGAACGGCCGCTCGTGCCGCTCGCCCACGCCGAACCCGTCGAAACCGAGTTCCTCGGCGAGCAGCGCGTTGTCGACGACCTCCTGCAGCCGGTCGTGGGTCGACGTCTGCGCACCCGTGCGCGGGTCGGCCGCGTGGACGATGAGGGTGATCGCGAGGAACTTCACGACGCCGCCCGCTCGGCGTCCGCGCCGGAGGTCGACGGGGCCGGCAGACCCAGGTGGTCCCGCAGCGTCGACCCCTCGTAGTCGGCGCGGAACACCCCGCGTTCCTGCAGCAGCGGCACGACGCCGTCGACGAACGGTCCGAGACCGTCGGGGGTGATGTGCGGGACGAGGATGAACCCGTCGCTCGCGTCCTCCTGCACGAACCGGTCGATGGTGTCGGCCACGGTTCGCGGCGACCCGACGAACGACTGGTGACCCTGGGTCGCGATCACCACCTCGCGGGCGGAGAGCCCTTCCCCCTCTGCCTTCGCGCGCCACTCGTTCGCGATCGCGACCGGATCCTTCGCGAACTGCCGCACGCTCGCACGACCCTCCGAGATCAGGTCGCCGCTGACGTCGGGGTCGAAGGAGGGGAACGGCCCGTCGACGTCGAAGTCCGGGAGTGCCGTGTTCCACAGCTGTTCGATGAACCGCAGGGCGGTCGCGGGCGAGACCTGGGCCCGCCGGACGTCCCGCGCGATCTCCTCGGCCTCGGCATCGGTGTCGCCCAGGACGAAGGTCGCCGCCGGCAGGATCAGCAGGTCCTCGGGACGCCGCCCGAAGCCCGCCAGCCGGCTCTTCACGTCGGTGTAGAACGCCTTGCCGGCGTCGAGGGTGCTGTGGCGGGAGAAGATCGCGTCGGCCGACGACGCCGCGAAATCGCGTCCACGGTCGGAGTCGCCCGCCTGGAAGATCACCGGCCGGCCCTGCGGACTGCGCGGGACGTTGAACTGGCCCGCGATGTCGAAGTGCCGGTCGTGGTGGGCGAAACCTCCGGGGTGACCCTCGGCGAGGAACTGCCCGGACTGCTTGTCCGCCAGGATCTCGTCGCCGCGCCACGAGTCGAACAACTCCCACGTCGTGCGCAGGAACGTCTCGGCCCGCTCGTAGCGGTCCTCCTGCGCGAGGTAGCCGCCGCGGCGGAAGTTCCCGCCGGTGAAGGCGTCCCACGAGGTCACGACGTTCCACGCCGCCCGGCCGGCGGACAGGTGGTCGAGCGAGGCGAACTGCCGGGCGACCTCGTACGGCTCGTTGAACGTCGAGTTGATCGTGCCGGTGAGCCCGAGCCGGTCGGTGACGGCCGCGAGCGCCGCGAGGATCGTGAACGTGTCGGGGCGGCCGACGACGTCGAGGTCGTAGATCTCGCCGTTCTGCTCCCGCAGCCGCAGTCCCTCGGCGAGGAAGAGGAAGTCGAACTTCCCGCGTTCGGCGGTCTGCGCGAAGCGGCGGAACGAGTCGAACTCGATGTGACTGCCCGCAGCGGGGTCGCTCCACACCGTGGTGTTGTTGACGCCCGGGAAGTGGGCGGCCAGGTGGATCTGCTTGGTCGGCTTCGTCATCGGGATCAGACCTCTGCGTAACGGTTGGCGGGACGGGCGAGTCCGAGCAGGCCCCGCAGGGTGGTCGGGCCGTCGTTCGGGTACGCGGCGCGGAAGGCGTCGCGGCGTTGCAGCTCCGGTACGAGGACGCGCGTGATCTGCCGCAGGTCGTGGGGAATCGTGGCCGGACGCAACCGGAACCCGGTCAGGCCCGCGGCCTGCCACTCCTGCAGCAGGTCGGCGAGCCCGATGGCCGTGCCCGCGAAGATCAGCGCGTCGCTGGTGTACTCGACGCCCGCCCGGTCGTTCAACCGCGCGAGCCGGTCGCGTGCCGCCTGCTCGGTGTCGTCGAGCAGCACGACGAGGTCGCCGAACACGTGCACCGTCTCGCCCGCACGGCCCGCCGCGAGCTGCCGGGCGCGGATCTGCTCGACCAGGTCGGCGGCGTCCGCACCGTCGCGCGGCGTCACGAACCCCACGTCGGCGGCGCGGCCGATGAGGTCGTACGGCACCGGCTGGTGACCGAGTGCGGTCACCACCGGCTGGCCCTGCGGCGGGCGCGGCGTGATGGACGGCCCCCGCACCGAGAACCACCGACCCTCGTGGTCGATGTGGTGCAGCTTGGCCCGGTCGACGAACCGACCGGTCGCGACGTCCCGGATCTCGGCGTCGTCCTCCCAGCTGTCCCACAACCGGCGCAGGACCTCGACGTAGTCGGCAGCCTCGTCGAAGAAGTCGACGAGCGCCTGCTTCGTCACGGGATCGTCGAGCCGGTCGATCCGCAGCGGCTGGATCTCGCGGCGGCCGAAGTGGGCCGCCTCGTCCGCGCGCCCGGCCACCTGGACCCGCACGCCGGCGCGGCCGCCGCTGACGTGGTCGAGCGTCGCGATCGCCTTGGACAGGTGGAAGGGCTCGGTGTGCGTGACGACAGCCGTGGGGACGATGCCGACGTGGCCGGTCACGGGTGCGACGCGCGCCGCGATCAGCACGGCGTCGAGCCGGCCACGGACCCGGTCGGTGCGGTCGTCGGGCGCGAACGGGTCGTCGGACTGCAGACGCAGGTTGTCCTCGATCGTGACGAAGTCCAGCAGGCCGTGTTCGGCCTCCCGGACCTGGTCGACCCAGTACGCGGCGTCGAGGAGCTCGGCCGGCGAGGCGTCGGCCTCGCGCCAGGCCGCCGGGTGCCACCCGGCGCCGTCGAGCGCGACGGCGAGGTGGACGTGCTGCGAAGGTGCTGACATGACGGGCACCGCTTTCATCGGGGACGCGCGACGACGTCCCGCGTGCGGCGAACCGGGCCGCGAGGTCGTGGGCGTGACAGGGGTGGAGGACGTGCCGGTGGTGCAGGGTGTCCGGCCGGGGC
>CAXUNA010000381.1:0-4345 GCA_964252095.1 uncultured Jatrophihabitans sp.
ACCCGGCACCGTGCCGGTGGTCGGGCCGTCGACGGTCACGCCGGGGCCGGTCGGGTTCGGCGGGTAGCCGGTCGGAACCGTCGGCCCCGTCGGCCCCGTGGGCCCGGTCGGGCCGGTCGGGCCGGTCGGGCCGTCCGGACCGCCCGTCGTGGGCCCGACCGCCGGGTTGAAGTACGTGGGACCGTCCGGACCCTGCCCCCACACCGATCCGGAGCCGTTGCTGCCGTTGCCGCCACCGGGGACCGTGCCGGTCGGGTACTGGCCGCCGCCACCTCCGCCGCCGGAACCGGGGTTGCCACCCGGCGGCGTCGTGGACTTGTCGGTGTCGCCGAAGTCCCAGCTGACGTGCGAGCGCAGGTCACCGTCGGCCGAGCCCATCGAGCTGTCGAGCTTCGCCTTGTCCTGCTGGGCCCGCTGCGCCCTGGCCTGCGCCAAGGCCTTGTTCTGGGTGGCCGCGTCCGGCGAGTCGGGGTGGAAGTTGTGCGCCTTGTCCGCGGCGGCGGAGGAGTCGCCGTCCAGTGCTGCGGGCGGCAGGTTGTCGTAGTCCTTCTGCGCCTGGGCCACCGCGGCGAAGGCCTGCGCGTCCGCCGCGTCGACGGAGGAGAGGGTGTCGGCGTGCTGGGCGACCTTGGTGCCGTACTCCCCGAACCGCTGCTCGGCGGCGTCACGCGACGCACCGGTCCACTGGATCTTGCCGGGCACGTTCTTCATGTCCGACGCGAGCTGGTTCATCTGCTCGATGGCCTTGGCCACGCGCTGGGCGCGGCCGGCGCGCCAGGCGCTCTGCGCGGCGTTGGTCTCGGCCAGTTGCTTCTCGGCTTCCGATGCCATCTCGGACCTCCTCGGTGACGGTGCGGTCGTGCTGGACGGATCGTGACGCTGCTACGGCTGGGGGTGGCCGGCGGTGACCGGCCAGCCCCCGGGACCGGGACCGGCGCCGGGTGGTGGGCCGCCACGGCGACCGCGGCGGGTCACCAGGACGATGACGAGCGCGACGACGGCGAGCAGCACGACCACGCCGACCGCGATCCCGATGATCAACCCGGTCGACGAGCCACCGGTGCCGGTGGGCCGCTCGGCGACCGCGGACGAGCCACCGGTGCCGGACGGCGCCGACGACCCGGAGGTGCCCGGCGGGCTCGACGCCGACGACGTGCCGGGGCTCGGGCTCGACGTGCCGGTCTGCAGGATGTCGGCGGTCGTGGGGAGCGCGCCGTCGCGCAGCGTCGGGTTCTCGTCCGGGTAGCCGGTGGGGTCCTGCGCCAGCATGCCGGTGAGACTCACCGTGCCGTAGCCGTAGCCGTCCTGCGCCCGTGGCGTGATGTCATGTTCCTTGCCGCCCGTGTTGCGGGCGAGCGACTGGATGAGCTGGTTGCCGGTGGCCTTCGGCCACTTGGACAGCGTCGCCGCGAGCACACCGGTGACGAAGGCCGCCGCGGGCGAGGATCCGGACACCTGCTGGGCCGGGTCCCACGCGCCGGACGCGGTGTACGCGCCGAGGCTGAGGTCGACACCGGGCGCACTCGCCACGACCAGGGGGCCGTCCTGCGGACCCTTCGCCGAGAACGACGCCTGCTGGGTGTTGCGGTCGATCGCGTTGACGGCGACCACGCCGTTGAACGAGGCGGGCGGGTCGATCCGGGTGCCCTGCTTGGCGTTGTCGTCGGTGGCCGCGACGAACACCACGCCCTTGCGCTCGCCGTACATGATCGCCACCTGGGTGGCGCCCTGGGCGGCCTTGCCGCCGAACGACATGTTGATGATGCGGGCGCCCTTGGCCACCGCGTCCTGGATGGCGTCGGCGACCTGGAAGTCGTTGTCGCCGGCGTCGTCACCCGGCTTCGCGAGGCACACCAGCGCCTGCGGGTCCTCGGCGGTCCCGAACCCGACGGTGTACTGCAGGACCTTCGCGCCCGGGGCGACGCCCAGCGGCACGTTGTCACCGCCCTGGCCGACGATCATCGAGGTCATCTCGGTGCCGTGGTTCGCCTCGACGCCGGTGCCGGTGGGCGCGTTGCTGCCGTGGCTGTCGAAGCACTCGCGGCTGGTCGGTGCCACCACGTCGGCACCCTTGACGCTCGGCGCGCCCGGTGAGTACCGGCCGTCGATGACCGCGACGGTCACGCCGGAGCCGTCCGCGACCGTGTGGTTCTGGGCGAGCTTGAAGGGCGCGACGTACCACTGACCGTCGGTGAACCCCGCGGCCTCCGCGCCGGGGGCGAGGGCGGTGCCGACGGCGAAGCACACGGCGCCGCCGGCGCCCAGCCGCAGGGCGGTCGTCCGGCGCCGGGCGCGGGGGTGGTGGGTCAACTCGCGCTCTTCTGACTGCCGCCGGTCGTGGTGGGCGCCGGCGTGGTCGTGCTGGTGGACGAGCCGCTCGACCCGGTGTCCGCGTCCTGGGCCGGGGCCTCCTGCGGGTGGTCGCTGTGCAGGTCGCCGCGGTGCTGCTGGTAGACGTGGTCGGCGTCGGAGTGGGTCATGTAGCCCTGGGTGCCGATCGCCGCGACCGCCTTGCTGAGCCGGTCGACCGCGTCGTCGTCGGTCTTCGTGTAGCTCGTCGCGATGTGCTGCAGGGCGTCGCGCATCTTGCCGGCGTCCTCCAGCAGGTCGGCGGCCACGGCCTGGTACGCGTCGACGGCCGAGGAGTACGAGGCCGCGAACTCCCGGCACGACGGCACGGCCGACCAGTCGCTCAGCTCCGTGTACGACCGGAGGTCGGCCATCGTCTCGGTGAGTTGCTGCGCGGTCGTGAGGACGTTGTCCGTCATCCACGACGCGGCCGCGGAGATCGACCCGATCTCCACCTCGAAGTCGCCCATGTCCCTGCCTCCCGGAGTACCCGCGCCGCGGACGCGGGGTCGTGTGTGACGTCGTCGCCTCGACCGTCCGGACCGGGTGTCGGCCCGGACGACCCACCGGTGGTCGACGCGGCACGTGCCGCGCACCGGGCGATCCCGGTGCTCCGCACGCCCGTGCTGACTACCAAAGGGCGGGGTTTGACTTCTACGTGCTCGAGTAGTCGTCGTGGCTGGAGTTGACGGCCTGACCGATGCTGTCGAGCAGCTGCTGCATGTCGGTGATCGCCGTCGTCCACTGCTGCTTGGCCTGGACGTAGGCCTCCGACGCGCTACCGGTCCAGTCCGAGCGCAGCGGCTGCAGCTGGCTGTCCATGTCGTTCAGCTGCGACTGGATCTGGTTGGCGCCGGCCTTGATGTCCGCCGACGCCGTCTGCAGCGCCGCGAAGTCGACCTTCAGGTCACCCATGGTGAGTTCCTCTCCGGGAATCTGATGTCCGGTCGGCGTCAGCCGAGACGGGAAGCGAGGTTGTTGAACGACGAGGACGACGAGTCGTCGGTCGAGGAGTACGTCGACTGCGAGGACTTGAGGTTCTCCTCGAAGCTGTTGAGGGCGCTGATGATCTTGGTCGAGTCCTGGTTCCAGCGGCTCATCACCGACTGGAACGCGGTCGAACCGCTGCCCTTCCACTGCGCACCGATGCCGGCGAGCTTGCCCTCCAGCGACTTGAGCTGCTGGTTGAGCTGCTGGCGGGAGTCCGCCACGATCTTGGCTCCCCGGTCGAGTGCTCCATCAGCCGCGCTGACTTCACCTGCCATGTCTCCTCCTCCTCGCCCCTGTCGAGGGGGCATGTGGGTCGGTCGCGACCATCGCCGCGACCGGCTGGCGGCTGGTGCCACCGACGTCGGACTGCTCGGACCCGCATCGACCGGGCCTCGGACAGAACCCAGATTATCCAGGTTCGAGCCCCCGTAAACCTGCGTAGCTTCCTGGGAAGTGTCCGGTTCGGAGCGTCGATGCCGCCCGCGAACCGACCGGGACCCGGTGTGCCCATCACCCGAGCGGTCGTGACACCCGGAGGGCGGGGGCTGCGGATCGCGGCCCGTTCGCCCGCCCGCCGCCCGTGATCCGGAGCGTCACCCGGGGCATCCTGCGCTGCACGACGACAGGGGCCGCTCGCCGCGCGTCCGGGGAGCGGCGTCGTTAGGATTCGTCCCGTTCGCGCGGATGCGGCACGGTCGTCGCGACCCGGTGCACGGTCCGCCCAGCAGACCCGGAGGAGGCAGGTGACGACCACGCTGACGTCGATGCGGCGGCTGTCCGTCCGCTTCGGCGCGTCGACGGTGGACCTCGCCGTCCCGGTCGGAACGCGGCTGGGCGACCTTCTCGGATCCGGAGGTTTCCCACCGGGGTCCCGCCTCGTCGACGCGAGCGGCGCGCCGTTGCCCGACGACGCCCGTGTCGGTGACACCGTCGAGGACGGGTCGTTGCTCTACGTCGTCGACGCCCCCCACACCCCGACGCTCACCCGGGTCACGCCCACCGCGCC
>CAXUNA010000382.1:0-4341 GCA_964252095.1 uncultured Jatrophihabitans sp.
CGGCGTCGACGCCCTCGGTGGCGGAACCGCGCGCCGCCAGCAGCCACACGACCGGCCGCGCGGCCAGCCGCGCCGGGAGCACGCCCAGGGCGAACCGGGTCAGCGGGTCGGCCCACTGGACGTCGTCGAGTGTGACGAGCAACGGCTGGTCCGCGGCCCGCTGCTCCATCAGGTCGCAGATCCGGTCGAGAAGCCACACAGGCTTGTCCGACAACGCGGCCAGGGAGGTGAAGGCGTCGTGGTCGAGCAGGGGCCGCGGCCCGGACCGCAGCGCGACTAAGAGCGGCGCGCCGGGCGCGACGGCACCGACCGGGTCGACCGTGCCCGACCCCACCCCGTAGCCCAGCCGCCGGGCCTCGTCCCCCGCGGCACCGAGGAACGCCGTCCGGCCGATGCCGGTAGGGCCGCCGACGAGGACCACGGCTGCGCGCCGGGTGCGCTGGGTCCGTCGCAACGTGTCGAGGGCGCGGGCGAGCTGCTCCGACCGTCCCCGCAGCACCACCCGCGTCACAGCGATGCCGTCCGGCGATGGCGGTCGTCGGATCGTGTACGCGCAGCGGGTGTGCGCCCGCCGCCCATCGGGACGTTCGGCATCGGTCACCCGGCCTTCTCGGTGCAGATCCAGCTTCCGCCGGCATCGACGCCAGCCTCGCCGTGCACTGAAGTCGACCGGAGTGCACGATCCGTGCATCCGGGTTGTCGTCACCCGGGGCCGGGCTCGCGTTCAGTCCTTCAGAGCGACCTCGACCTCGCGGACGATCGCCTCTTCTACATCGATCTCGTTGGCGGTGATCCCGGCGGCGACCAGGTCGGCGCGCCCGCGGCCGGCCATGATCGAGTCGAACCGGGTCACCGCGTCTGCGGCGGCGACGCGGTCGCCTGTCAGCCACGCGGCACGGGCCAGGCCGGCGAGCACGAGATACTCGACGAACGGGTCGCCGAGGACCTCGAGCAGCGCGTCGGCCTCGTTCAGCAGTCGACGTGCGAGCTCCGGCTCGCCCAGGGCGAGCTGAGCGTGACCAGTGATGCCGAGGGCCAAGGGCAGCTCGGTGCTGCCCGCGGCGCGCAGCATGTCGATCGCGCGGGAACCGGCGTCCGCAGCCTCCTGGTCGCGGCCCGAACGTGAGGCGGAGCCGGCGACCATGACCAGACTTGATGCCACGATCGCGGGTTGTCGGGACCGCTCGGCGAACTCGAGCGAGGCGAGCGCGTGGACGTACGCGGATTCGTAGTCCTCGCGCATCATGGCCAGGGCGGCCAGGTTCCGGTGCAGGTGGGACAACCCGGCGACGTCGCCGAGTTCCTCGTAGATCTCCAGCGCCCGCGTGCGGTGGGCGTCGGCGCGCGGGTCGTGTTGGTACCGCGCTGCGGCGTCGCGGTGCAGTTCGGCCACCAGGATGCGGGGTACCTCCGTGTCGACCGCGGCGAGCACCCGCAGGGTCTGGTCCAGGGGTTCTGCCAATGCGTCGAGCGTCTGGTTCATGGGCCGCAGGTCGAGCAGCATCAGTGCGGCGGCGGAAACCGAGCCACGCGCCAGCGCAAGGTCGACGACTGCTGTGAGTACCGCCCGTTCCCGGCCGTACCAGGCCACGCTGGCCGCGGCGTCGGCCGGCTGTTCGACCACCAGGTCTTCGGCCAGTGCGGGTAGCGAAGTGAGCGGGTCGCGACCGAACAGCAGGTGGGCCGACCGGGTCGCGAGGACGTAATGGTCGACGAGCCGGCCCTCGGCGGCGCCCCGTTCGGCCTCGACGTCCAGGAGCTCACCAGCGTAGGCGCGGACCAGGTCGTGCACGACGTACCGCCCCCCACCGGTGGGGGTGCGGCCGCGGTCCTCCAGGAGGCTCCCGGTGGTCAGCTCACGCGCGAGCTGTTCGGTCCGCGCGGCGGTGTGGCCCGTCATGGAGGCGAGCGAGGCGGCCGACATCTCCGGACCCGGGTGCGCGGCCAGGTGCCGGAACAACCGGGCCGCGTCCGTGGAAAGTGCCCGGTATGACCATGACAGGGCGGCCCGGAGGCTGTCGTCGCCGTCGTCTCCGCTCAGGGCGTCGAGGCGTCTCCCTGGTGCATCGAGCTCGTCCGCGGCGTCGACAAGCGGGCGGCCCGGGTCTGTCGCGAGTCGGCCGGCGGTGATCGCCAGGGCGAGAGGCAGGCCGGCGCAGGCGGCCAAGATGCGCTCGACCGCCTCGGGTTCCGCCGCGGCGCGGGTCGGCCCGATGCGGGCAGTCAGCAGCCGGCGGGAGTCGGCCGGGACCAGCCGAGCAAGGGTTACGACGCGGGCGCCCTGGTGCGCGGCCAGGCTGCTGAGCCGGTTGCGGCTGGTGACCAGCACCAGGCAGCCGGGGGCGCCGGGGAGCAGCGGACGGACCTGGGCGGAGTCACGCGCATTGTCGAGCACGACGGTCATCCGGCGGCCGGCGAGCAGACTCCGGTACCGGGCCGCGCGCGCGCCGAGGACGTCGCCCGCGGCGTCGTCGGGCGGTGCACCGAGGGATTCCAGGAAATGGGCGAGGGCGTCCTCGGGCGGCACCACCGCGCCGCTCGGGTCGAATCCACGCAGGTTGACGTACAGCTGCCCGTCGGGGAACTGCCCGGCGACGCGGTGGGCCCACTCCAGCGCGAGCGTGGTCTTGCCGATGCCCGCCATCCCGCCGATCGCTGTGATGACGACCGCACCGCCGCCGCCATCGACGTGCAGGTCGTCGAGGGACACTTCGGTGCGATCGACGAAGCCGGCCGGGGCGTGCGGCAACTGCGCTGGCGGGTGGGTGCGTCCGACCCCGCCTTCCTCCACGGCCGGGTCGCCAACTGCACCGCGGACCGGTTCGCTGACCGCGGGGTCGACACCGTCGAGCAGCAGCTCCCGGAACGCCGCCGTGAGCTCAGGGCCGGGGTCGACGCCGAGCTGGTCGGCGAGAGCGCGGCGAACGGTGTCGAACGCGGCGAGCGCCTCGGCGCGTCGGCCGACGGCGGCGAGCTGTCGGACTCGTGCTGCCTGCAACGCTTCGTTGAACGGCGTCCGCGCCGCGGCATCCTCGACGGCGTCGAGGATCGGCGGCGACACCACGCCCAAGCGGACGGCGACGTCGGCGGCGGCCACCACAACCGACTCGCGTTCGCGCTCCAGGGCGATCAGCTCCGGACGGCTGAGGACGCGCGGGTCCAATCCGGCGAGCAGTTCACCGGCGCACTGCTCGAGCGACTCGACGTATGCGCGGCAGGCCTTCAGCCCGTCGCCGTCGCGGACGTGGTCATCGGCCCGGCGGGCCAGCTCCCGGAACCGCAACAGGTCACAGTCGACGTTGTCGACCACGAGCCGGTACCCGGCGCCCGCGGCCACCACCAGTCGCCCGGCCGCGTGAGGCGGGAGGTCGGGCTCGAAGACCCGCCGCAACTGCCCGACCAGCCGGTGGATCTGGTTGACCGCGCTGGCCGGTGGGTCGGTCGGCCAGACCGCGTCGACGAGGGTGGAGACGGCGACGGTGCGGCCGGTGGCGGCGACCAGCAGGGCGAGTACGGCCCGCTGCCGCGGCGGCCCGGCGTCGACCCGTGAGTCGCCGCGCCAGACCTGCAGCCCACCGAAGACCGCCACGCGCGCGCCAAAGTGCGGCTCCGGCTCCATCGTGCACCGTCCTGTCCGGGAAGCTTCGATCACGCGAGCGGCGGTCGGTCGTCGACGGCACCGGGACGACCGACCAGGCGCTCGCTCACCTGACTCGTGGAGACAATAGCCAGGGCCGCCCGTCATTCCTCCGCCGCCGTCGCCTCCTAGACCGAATGAACTGCGGCGGCGCCCTCGCCGACCGCCGACGGGACGCGCTACACGGCCCGCTGCGGACTTCGCGCACGGTGACCTCCTGGACTCGCCGCAATCATCGGAAAGCTGTGCAAGCTGCAACGATTGCCCGATGACCAGGGCACCGCATCGTCGTCACCCGCCCGGGACAGGTACGTTGCCCGCAACCACGTCGCGCGGGGTCTTGTACCCGCGAGCCGAAGAAACCGCTCGTGGTCAGTACGGGCGATCGGACATAACCGAGTTCATCGAGCGAGCCGGAAGATACGGCGCTCCTCGAGGTTGACGGGCTCAGGTGTGGCTGCACCGTAACGACGCCTATCACGCGTGTCCTTAACAGCTCGGGGGAGGATCGCTCCCCACCCCTAACGACGTCCATCACCCGAACGAGGTACCTGCACGCCGCGCCCCGGGGGGCGTCACCGATGCCGGGACAGCACACGCCGGCGCCTCGCTCTGGATGGCCGGCAAGCTCACATGAACGCGCGCCGACGCCTCTGATTGAGACTGGGACTGGGCGTGGACGACTTTCGGTCGTAGCGTCCGGG
>CAXUNA010000383.1:0-4340 GCA_964252095.1 uncultured Jatrophihabitans sp.
GTCCGCCGTGTCGCGGGCGGTGTCCGGGACCCGGTCGGCGCCGGCCTGTCCGGCCTCGGCGACCCGACGTCCGAGGGCGGCGGCCCGTTCGCGGGCGGCCGTGGCCAGCTCGGCCGGAGTCGGTGGCGGGTTCTGGCCGGGCAGCAGGATGTCGTCGACGAACACGTGCAGTTCCCGGCTCGGGAGCCAGTCCGCAACCGCTGTGCCGACCTCCTCGCCGATGTCGGCGATCGGACGGCCCCAGGCCGCGATCACGTGGATCTCGACGGTGTCGTCGGTGAGTTCGACGCCGGCGACGTCGTGGCCGGGCAGGAACGAGGCGGGGGTGACGGAAACGCCGGCGACGCTCGGACAGGCGAGAACGGCGGTCTGGATCCTGTCCGGGGCGGTGACGCCCGCCCCGTCGTGCGGGGTCGGGTCGTCACCGAGGGGCAGGTCCGCGCCGGTGACGGGCGAACCTGAGGTGGTCACTGGACGCGCGCCGGCTTCCGGTCGTCACCGTCGTCGTCGTTGTCGTCGTCGCCGGGGATGTAGACGTTGGTGACGGCGATGTTGACCTCGGTGACCTCGAGGGCGGTCATCTTCTCGATGGCACCGATGACGTTGCGGCGGATGGCCTTGGAGACGTCGCCGATGGCGACGCCGTACTCGACGATGATGTCGAGATCGACCGCGGCCTGCCGCTCGCCGACCTCGACCGACACGCCTTGTGCGAGGCTGCGCTTGGCGCCGGGGATGCGTTCGCGGACCGCGCCGATGGCGCGTGACGCGGCACCGCCGAGGTCGTGGACCCCACGGACCTCGCGGGCGGAGATGCCGACGATCTTCTCGACCACGGTGTCGGCGATGGTGGTCTTGCCGTGGCTGGTCACCAGCTCGGTGCCGGACGTTGTCGCGGCGATGTCGGTGGAGGTGGTCTTCGGCGTCGGAGATGTCATGACAATGTCTGACCTTTCGTTGTGGACATTTTCGGGCAGGGCGCATCGCGCGCTGAACAGCGCGTGATGAATGCGGAAGGATTGGGGGTAGGGCTAGGGGTATTGCGCCCCGGCAATGGGGGCGGGATAACACCCGGGTCTTCTCCCGCCCCGGGAACAACGGTGTCAGTTCGTGAAGGCGTCCTTGACCTTCTCGCCGGCATCCTTCACGTTGGCCGACGTCTGGTCCTTCTTGCCCTCGGCCTGCAGGTCCTTGTCGTCGGTCAGTTCGCCGATCTTCTCCTTGGCGTCGCCGACGATCTCTTCGGCCTTGTTCTTCAGGTTGTCCAGTGCGCTCATGGTGGTGTCCTCCTCGGACGGGTGGATGGTGCCGGGCCGGCACCGACTTGGTACGGACTCGCCGGTGGTGGCGGGCCCGTCGTGGTTCAGACCCTGCTTACCCTGTAAACAGCACGGTCAATCGCTATGACGTCCGCCACTCGGAATCAACTTGTTTACGTACTAAGCAGGTAGGTGGGTTTGTCGTGAAAGCCGAGTCGCGCTCCCGTCGCGCCGTGTCGGATTCACGGGAGACACCGATCGTCCGGGCGGCTGACGGCGATGCGGTGTGATCAGGCCCGCTGTCGGGAACCGGCGTCGAGGCGCCCGATCCCGTCGTGTCCGTCGAGACCGCGTCGTGGGCGGTGCGGTGGGGTAGACCGACCCGCGTCGGACGTGTGGACCAGCGTGAGGAGTGCAGGTGTCGGAGCGGGACAGCCTCGTGGGAGCGGACGTGGTCGACCCCACCGGTCGGGTGCTCGGCTCCGTGACGGCTCTGCTCGTGGATCCCGACAGCCTGGACGCCCGGTGGCTCGACATCACGCTGGCCTCCGGTGCGCACGCCGTGGTCCCGGTCGACGCCGCCAGTAGCGACGCCAGTGGAATCGTGACCATCCCCTACGGGGAGGCGGACCTGACGTCGGCGCCGCGGTTGTCGGGTCCGGTGCTGACCGCCGCCACCGCGCGGGCGCTGCTGACGCACTACGGCTTCCCGCCGGAGACGCGGTGAGCGACGCGGGCGTCAGCCGCGGCACCCGCCGGCTGTCCGACGACGACATCCTGCGCGCCGCGATCGCCATCATCGACGTGGACGGACTCGGAGCGTTGACCATGCGGCGGCTCGGGACGTCGCTGGATGTGGAGGCGATGGCCCTCTACCGGTACTTCCCGAGCCGACAGGGCCTGCTCGACGCCCTGGTCGACCACATCGTGTCGGAGGTGGCGACCGATCCCGACAGCCAGATGCGCCCCGAAGACGACTGGCGTGACTACCTGGACCGGTTGGCGCACGGGATCCGCCGCATGGCGTTGACCCACCCCCGGGTCTTCCCACTCGTCGCGAGCCACCCCACCGCCGCGCCGTGGATCCGCCCGCCGATCCGGTCACTGCAGTGGGTCGACTCGTTCCTGCGCGGCCTGCAGGACCACCACTTCCCGCCGCCCGCCGCCGTCACCGTCTACAAGCAGTTCTCGACCTTCCTGCTCGGTCACCTGCTGCTCGAGGTCGCCGGCCTGGGCCTGGAGTTCCCGGCCGAGGCGAGCGCGCCGACCGCGCCACCGGACACCGACAAGCAGCAGGCCCAGCAGATCAAGCAGGAACGGGCGGAGCTCGCCGCCGCCGCGATGCGCCACGGTGAAGGCCCCACAGCCCGGGAGATCGTCGACGCCGAACCGCGCACCCAGACCGTCGCGGACGAACCGGCGATCCAAGCCGCCGAGGGGCATGTGGCCGCAGCGGTCGCGGCAGCCACCGACAGCGGCGGGGTCCACGCCGTGAAGGTCGAGGCCGAGGTGCCGATCGTCGCAGCCGTGGTGTCGACCGCGGTGGTCGATCTCGTCGACTACCCGTTCGTCTCGGCGATGGCGGGGCTGCTCGCGCGTGACACGTCGGCCGTCGACTTCGAGACCGCGCTGGACCGCCTCATCGACGATCTGGCGTCGCTGCGTCGAGCTTGAGCAGGAGCTGGTACTCGCCGGCGATCCGTGCCAGTTCGGCCGAGACCCGCTCGGCGAGTGAGTCCAGTTCACGTTCGTCGGACTCGCTCCACGAACGCGGGACGGCGTCGTAGACACACAGCACGCCGACGGGGCCGGCTCGGTCGACCAGCAACGGCATCCCGAGATAGGCACCGAGAACCCCGCCCACCACCGCCGGGATGTGATCGATGCGGGCATCCCGCCGGGCGTCCGACACCCGGACCGGGCCGTCGGTGCCCAGGGCGATGACACAGACGCTGTCCTCGAGTGCGACGGCGTCGCCGCGCGCGGGGCCTGCCGATGTCGGATCGACCGACTGGGCACTGCCCGTGACCTGACGGTCGGTCATCATCGAGACCAGCGCGACCGGCGACCACGTCGCCAGCGCTGCCGACAACACCAGCTGGTCGAGGGCGCCGAGATCGACGCGCCCGCTCAGCAACGCGTCGGCGATCGTCACCGCTCGAGCTTCCCGGTCACCAGCCGACGAGGGGAGGGCCGTCGACATGAAGTGAGCGTAAGGCACGGGCGTGACGTTCGACCAGGACCGGCTACTGCCAGAAGCCGGGACCGCGATCGAGCGCGCCCACCGTCACGCGAGCACGGCCGTCCATCCCAGGCCCCCGCGTGTCACCCACGACCGTGCGGCTCGGTGCGGGTGGCGTCCGGTCGCTCCACGCCTGTTCCCGGTGCGGAAACGGGCACGCGGCAGAAATCCGGCTTTCTGTCGAAGTGTTGACGAAACGGTCCCGGAGGGGCATCTTTCCGCCTGCGACGACGCAACGCGGGGAAGGGGCTCGGGCGGTGACACGGCAGGTTCAGCCGACGAGTGGCGCCCTGCGCGCCGCGAACCGCGCGCACGTCGTGCACGTCCTGCGCAACGCGGGGTGGGCGACCCGCGCCGAGCTGATCGCGCAGACCGGGCTGTCGCGGGCCACCGTGTCGAGCCTGGTCGCGGAGCTGGGCGACCGCGGCCTGATCACCGAACGCGTCCTGGCTCCCGCCGGCGCGCGGGGCCGGCCGGCGGCCCAGGTGGCGCTCGACAAGTCCGCCGGCACCGCCATCGCGGTCGACATCGGCGTGCGGCACGTCGCGGTCGCCGTCGGCGACCTGTCCCACAGTGTGCTGGCCGAGCGGTGGACCACCACGCCCCGCGAACACAGCGCTGGGCGCGGCACGAAGATCGTCCTGCGCAGCATCGAGGAGGCGGTGGCCCAGGCAGGCGTCGGCGCCGAGGACCTCGTCGGCGCGGCCATCAGCATCGCGGCGCCGGTGACCGTCGACGGCGCGCGCATGGCCGTGCCGGACGTGCTCCCGGGCTGGAACGGCTCCGCGCTCGCCGCGTGCGTCTCCGACCGGTGGGGCATCCCGGTCGTCACCGAGAAC
>CAXUNA010000384.1:0-4318 GCA_964252095.1 uncultured Jatrophihabitans sp.
GTGCTGTCGCCGGTGGCGGGGTCGCGGTGGTGGGTCCAGCCGGCTTCGTGTTTCAACCGGTGATGGTGGCGGCAGAGGGGGTCGAGGTTGTCGGCACTGGTGGTGCCGCCGGGGGTGCCGTACGGGTGGCGGTGGTCGAGGTCGCACATCATGGCGGGGCGGTCGCACGTGGGGAACCGGCAGGTGCGGTCGCGGGTGAGGACGTGGTCCTGCAGGTGCTGCGGCGGTGTGTAGGTGGTGGTGCCGTGGTCGAGCAGTGTGCCGGAGACGGGGTCGACGAGCAGCCGCCGCCAGACGCTGTCCGGGTCGAAGGCGATACCGCGGGCGGTGACGGCGTCGATCCAGCCGTAGCCGGTTAGATCAGCGGGTTGGTCGTCGAGTCCGAGCAGGGTGGTGGCGGCGACGGTCACCTGGATCTCCGGCCGCCTGCCGTGCATCGTCGGACCTGCGTCCCGCCTGCCGCCCTCGCCGCCACAGGCATGACAGGCACCGCTGCAGCCGGGCCTGCGGGTGATGAGTTCGACCAGGGCGTCGGCGCGGCGCTCGTCGAGGGTGCGATCGTCACTGGCGGTGTTGGTGGCCTTCGAGGAACGGGCGTGGGCGTCGATCGTCGTGTCGACCAGTTGCCCCTGCTCGGCCGACAGCAACGCCCACAACGACGACATGCCGTCGGGTTCGTTGCGGTGGCTGACCCGCCGCCCGCGGCGGGCTTGCTGATGCCGTTTCGCGGCACCTTCGGGGTCGACCTCGTTGATGATCCGGGCGAAGGTGCGTTCCAGCTGGCTGGGGGTGCGCCAGTCCCCGGGGTCATCACCGCCGCGTCGACGGCCTGGGCGGTGTCGGTGTCGAGTACGTCGACGTTGACCGCTGCCACCCTCGCGTGGTGGGAGGTGATCGCCCCGACCCGCAGCGCCGCGGTCACCGTTGGCAGCTTCTGGGTGAGGGTGACGGCCTGGCCCATCCGGCGGTGCGCCGAGGACCCGCTGACCCCGAGTGCCAGCCCGACCTGCTCGCCGATCCACCGCGCCGACGGGCCCGCGTCCCAGCCCGGCGCGATCAACGTCTCGTCCGACGCCATGTCGGCCAGCAGGTCGTTCTGCCCCGCGGTGGCGTACGACAGCACCCGCTCCCACGCCGCGATCGCGTCCAGGCGCTGCTCGTAGGACAACGAGGCCCGGTCCAGGCCGACGAGGACGCGCAGCAGCTCCACCGACGGCGCCATCTCCGCGAGCTCGACCACGTGTTCGATTGTACCCGCTCGACGGAGAATCATCAACTACCAACGAGGTTTTCTCCCCGAAGGCCGGCGGATGTCCGGCGTCCGGAGCCGGGTGTGGTTGCACAGTGCGTCGAGCCCGCGCACCGGTTCCGACACGTCGGACGACACCTCAACCCGGCCCCGCGTCCCGCACCGCATGCAAGCGCGGTGCGCGTGCCGCCGGCCGCCGCCCGCCGGCCGCGACGGCAACCCACGGCCCGCGGACAACCGCGGGTTCTCCTGCTGCCGGCAGTTGTTCGAGCCCATCCCGCGGCCGCGGGAAGAACCCGGCCTCGGCGACACTCCCGCGCCTCCAGAGCCGGCTCCCGCCGAGCGGAACCGGCGGCGGACAGCCCGACAGGAACGACCGGCCGTGACACTCCCACGCCCCCATGTCGCCGGCGCGACGTTGAGATCCCACCCCAGCAGGGCAGGCTGAACCCCGTGACCACGCCCGAGCCGCCGGTGCCGCCCGTCGTCCGCACGTCCGGCTTCAACCACGTGCGGCTGACGGTGACCGACATCCACCGCAGCAAGGCGTTCTACAGCTGGTTGTTCGGGGCGCCGCCGCGCAGCGACTTCAGCGACCGGGTCGACGAACCGGGCGTGCGGGAGGATCCGCTGCAGACCTACGGTGGCTGCTCGTTCAACGTCGGGACCCAGGTACTCGGCCTACGGCCGGTGGCGAACGCCGACGACAGCTTCGAGTCGACCCGCGTCGGGCTCGACCACCTCTGCCTCACCGTCGACAGCGTCGACGACCTGCGGGCCGCCGCGGCCCGGCTGGACGACGCGGGCGTGGAACACGGGGAGATCACCGATCTGCCCGGGTTCGGCCTCACCATCATGTCGCTGCAGGACCCCGACGGCGTCAACCTCGAGTTGGGGGCCCCGCTCCGGTACGCCTGAGACCGTGTGCCCGGCAGGTATCGTGCGGATGTGAACACTGCATGAGGATCGTCTACGACAGCTTCGGGGGCCGCTACTCCGACAGCCCGCGCGCGCTCTACGAGGCGTTGCGCGACCGCTCCGACCGGCACGAGCACGTGTGGCTGGCCGAGGCCGCTCACCGCGACGGGTTCCCGCGCGATGCCACGACGGTCGAGGCGACCGGGCCGGACGCCGTCGCCGCCCTCGAGGCCGCCGACGTCGTCGTCGCGAACACCCACGTCGAGCTGGACTGGGAGAAGAAGCCCGGCGCGCGCTATCTGCAGACCTGGCACGGCACCCCGCTCAAACGCATCCACCACGACGTCCTCTGGGCACCCGAGGGCCGGTTGGCGTACCTCGACCAGGACGTCGCCCGCTGGGACGTCCTGCTCTCGCCGAACCGCGCCAGCACACCCGTGCTGCGCCAGGCGTTCGCGTTCGACGGCGAGGTCGCCGAGACCGGTTACCCACGCAACGACGTCCTGGTCGACGACCGCGGCCCGGGCATCCGCGCCGAGCTGCGGGCCGAGCTCGAGATCGCCGACGGCGTCACGGCCGTGCTGTACGCGCCCACCTGGCGTGACCAGGCGACGTTGCTCGACCCGACCGCCGAGGTGCCGCTCGGGCTCGACGTCGCCGCCGCGGCCACGGAACTCGGGCCGGACTACTGCATCCTGCAACGGTTGCACTACTTCAACACCGCCCGCCGACCCGCCGCCACCGGCGAGAACGTCCGCGACGTCTCGTTCCACCCCGACATCTCCGACCTCTACCTCGCGGCCGACGTCATGATCACCGACTACTCGTCGACGATGTTCGACTTCGCCGTCACCGGGAAGCCGATCGTGTTCCATGCCTTCGACCTCGCCGAATACGGCGGCACGACAAGGGGTTTCTACCTCGACCTCGAGGCGATCGCACCGGGTCCGGTGGTCGCCGGGCAACACGAGGTGATCGACGCCCTGCAGCACCTCGACCGGGTCGCGGCCGAGTACCGCCCCCGCTACGACACCTTCCGGCAGACGTTCTCGCACCTGGAGGACGGTCACGCCACGGAACGGGTGCTCGACCTCCTGGAGCTGCGATGAGCGACAAGCCGACGAGCGTGAAGTCGCCGACGGTCGTGATCCTCGCCGCGGGTCTCGGCACCCGGCTCGGGCGTCGGCACCCGAAACCGCTCACCCACCTGCGTGACGGCCGGACGATCCTGCAGCAGCAGCTCGACCACATCCGCACCGACCTGCGCAAGCGCACCCGGGTGGTGATCGTCGTCGGGTACAAGAAGGAACTCATCATGGAGGCGGCCGCCGCCGACGCGACGTTCGTCTACAACGACCTGTTCGACGAGACCAACACCAGCAAGAGCCTGCTGCGCGCGCTGCGGATGGCGCCGCCCGGCGGCGTGCTGTGGATGAACGGCGACGTCGTGTTCACCCCCGGCCTGCTGGCCTTCCTGCGCGGTGAGGTGGCAGGCGGTTCGTTCGTGGCCGTCAACACCGAGCGGGTCGCCGACGAGGAGGTCAAGTACACCCTCGACGCCGACGGCCACATCGCGGAGCTGTCCAAGCAGGTCGTGGGCGGTCTCGGCGAGGCGATCGGGATCAACTACCTCACCGCCGCCGACCGCAAGGTGGTCGCCCGGCACCTCCACGACGTCGACGCCCAGGACTACTTCGAGAAGGGCATCGAGAACGCGATCACCAAGTCGGGCCTGAAGATCCGGGCCGTCGACGTCTCCCGCTTCGGTGTCGTCGAGGTCGACTTCGACGACGACCTCGACCGCGCGAACGCGTTGGAGTAGGCCTCAGACGGCCAGCGGGAGCGTGCAGCGCACGCCGCGGGCCTGTTCGCCCACGGTCGGGACCAGTGCGGCGGCGAGGCCGGCGACGGCGGCCTCGAGGGCCCCGCGGGCGTCGGCGCGGCCGGACTCGACCGGAACCCCCACGCGCACCAGCACTTCCTCGTCGACGGCGCCGTAGAGATCGCGTCGCAGCGTCGTCGAGACGCACGTGAACGCCGAGCCCGGCGCGTGGGCGCGCAGCAGGCCGAGGTGGTCGTCGATGCCGCCCGCGCGGGCGGGCCGCAACGTGACCTGGTGCACCGATCCGGCCGACCACTCGCCCCACGAGG
>CAXUNA010000385.1:0-4309 GCA_964252095.1 uncultured Jatrophihabitans sp.
GGCGTGAGCGTCGTCCCCGCGCGCGCCGTCGTGCAGGCCGTCGCCGCGGTGGCGGTGCACGACCCCGACCGGCGCGGCGTCGACGACACCGTCGCGATGGCCGAGGCCGCCGCCGGGTGCCGGCACGCGTCGCTCACCGTCGCCGACTCCGACGGGCTCACCATCGTCGGCGTCGCGCACGCCGGCGACGTGCTCGGGTTGCTGGGCGACGAGATCGCGGTGATCGGACCCGACCACGACGACGTCGCCCGCCGGCTGCTCGACCGGCTGCTGGCCGCCGGCGGCGAGCTCGTCACGCTGCTGCACCGCACCGACAGCCTGGCGTTCGCCGAGCGGCTCGTGGCGTACGTGCACTGGCTCGGCGACCACCTCGACGTCGAGGTCCGCGACGTCGGCCCCGACCTCGGGTCCCCGGTCCTGGTGGGTGTCGAGTGAACGAGGACGTGTTGGACCGGCTGCTGGTCGAGGTCGTGAAGGCGCCGAGCGGGCACCCGAAGACGCTCGGCCAGCTGGAGAAGGCGTTCGGGATCCGGACCGTCGGCGACCTGCTCGGCCACCTGCCGCGCCGGCTGCAGGACCGCGGCGAACTCAGCGATCTCGCGAAGCTCGAGCAGGGCGACCAGGTCACCGTCATCGCCAAGGTGGAGACGGTCTCGAGCCGGCAGATGAAGCAGCGCCGCGGCAGCATCACCGAGGTCCGCATCAGCGACGGCCGCACCCGGCTGAAACTCACGTGGTTCAGTGCGGCCTACGTCGCCAAGCAGCTGCACGTCGGCGACCGCGCGATGTTCTCCGGCAAGGTCTCGCTCTACAAGGACACCCCGCAGCTGACCTTCCCGCAGTTCGCCGTGCTCGGCGACGACGACGAGATCGCCGACGACGGCACCGTCGACCTGTCGCACGCCGGGAACGCGATGGCACGGCAGCTCGCCCGCCCGCTGATGCCGATCTACCCCTCGACCAAGGACCTGATGAGCTGGGTGATCGCCGCGCTGGTCGGCGACGCGATCGACTTCGTGGCGCGCGAGGGGATCGTCGACCCGCTCGACGCCGACCTCCGGCAGGAGCTCGGCGTCATCGGCCTGCTCGACGCCTGGCGCGGCCTGCACCAGCCGGTGACCCGCGGCGACTGGTCGAACGGCCGCAAGCGGCTCGCCTTCGACGAGGCGCTGGACATCCAGTTGGTCCTCGCCCGCCGCCGGCACGCGGCGCGTGCGGAACCCGCGACCGCCCGGCCCGCGACGCCCGGCGGGCTGCGTGACGCGCTCGACGCCCGGCTGCCGTTCACACTGACCGCGGGCCAGCAGGAGATCGGCGCGGTGATCGAGGCCGAGCTCGCCGATCGTGTCCCCATGCAACGGTTGCTGCAGGGCGAGGTCGGTTCCGGCAAGACCGTCGTGGCCCTGCGGGCGATGCTGCAGGTCGTCGACACCGGCGGCCAGGCCGTGCTCCTCGCGCCCACCGAGGTCTTGGCCCAGCAGCACGCCCGCAGCCTCACGGCGATGCTCGGACCCCTGGCGGAGAAGGGTTTCCTCGGCGGGTCCGACCAGGGAACCCGCGTCGCGCTGCTCACCGGCTCGCTCGGTGCCAAGGCCCGCCGGGCCGCGATGCTCGAGGTGGCGAGTGGCGAGGCGGGGATCGTCGTCGGTACCCACGCCGTGCTCGAGGACCGCGTGCAGTTCGCCGACCTCGGCCTGGTCGTCGTCGACGAGCAGCACCGGTTCGGGGTCGAGCAACGCGATGCCCTGCGCGGGCGGAGCGGCAATCCGCCGCACGTGCTGGTCATGACCGCCACGCCGATCCCGCGCACGGTGGCGATGACGGTGTTCGGTGACCTCGAGGTGAGCGTGCTGCGCGAGCGGCCGGCGAACCGGGCACCGGTCTCGACGATCGTCGTGCCGGTCGGAAACGAGGCGTGGTTCGACCGCACCTGGCGGCGGCTGCGCGAGGAGGTGCAGGCGGGGCGGCAGGCGTTCGTGGTGTTCCCCCGCGTCGGCGGCGACGAGCCCGACGACGAGATCGAGGTCCCGGCCGACCTCGACGACGCCGAACTCGACCTCGACGACCTCGAGCCCACGCCACCCGAGCGCCGTCCCGCGGCCGCGGTGCTGGAGTTCGGCGCGGAGCTGGCCGCGGGCGAGCTGCGCGGTCTGCGCACGGCACAGCTCTACGGGAAGATGCCGGCCGACGACAAGGACGCCGTGATGACCTCGTTCGCCGCGGGGGAGCTGGACGTCCTGCTGGCTACCACCGTCATCGAGGTCGGCGTCGACGTCCCGAACGCGTCGGTCATGGTCATCGCCGACGCCGACCGGTTCGGCGTGTCCCAGCTGCACCAGCTGCGCGGGCGCATCGGCCGCGGCGGCCACCCGGGCGTCTGTCTGCTGCTCACCCGCGCCCACCCGGGCAGTCCCGGCCGGGAACGGCTCGACGCCGTCGCCGCCTCCGACGACGGGTTCGTGCTCGCCGAGGCCGACCTCGAGGCGCGGCGCGAGGGCGACGTCCTCGGGGCCGCGCAGTCGGGTCGTCGGCGCAGCCTGCGGTTGCTCTCTCTGCTGCGCGATCGGGACGTCATCGCGCGGGCCCGGGTGATCGCGACCCGGATGGTCGACGCGGACCCCTTGCTGGGGGAGAATCTCGCGCTGAGACGACGAGTCGAGGCACTCGAGGCGCAGGACCGCGCCGAGTTCCTCGCCAAGTCGTGACCGACGACGTCGGGGTCACCGTGGCCCCCGGCGTCCCGCTGGGTGGTGCAACCCGTCGCCACCGACGCCGCTGGGGGTGTGCACGTCAGTGCTGCGCATCGTCGGCGGGGTGGCTCGCGGCCGCCGCCTCGTCGTACCGCCGCGGGGCACCCGCCCGACCTCCGACCGCGCCAGGGAGGGGCTGTTCAACACCCTCGCCGCGGAGCTCGACCTCGACGGCGCCCGCGTGCTCGACCTGTTCGCCGGCAGCGGCGCGCTGGGGCTCGAGGCCCTCTCGCGCGGGGCGTCGCTCGTCACGTTCGTCGAGCACGACCGGGTGGCGGCCGACGCGCTGCGCCGCAACCTGCAGACCGTCGACCTGCCGGGCGGCAGCGTGCTGCGGTGCACGGTCGAGTCCTACCTGGTGGCCGCCGGTGCCGACGAGCCCTACGACATCGTGCTGATGGACCCGCCGTACGCGTACGAGGACACCCGGCTCGCGACGGTGCTCACCGGCCTCGACGACCCCCGTTGGCTCACCAGCGGCGCGATGCTCGCCGTCGAGCGCGCGGCCCGCAGCCCGGAACCGCGGTGGCCCGCGGGCGTCGACACCCTGAAGCAGAAGCGCTACGGCGAAGCGGTGCTTTGGTACGGTCGCCGACGATGAGCGGGGACGGGCGGATGCTGATCCGCAGAGCCCTGTGTCCGGGGTCCTTCGACCCGGTCACCAACGGCCACCTCGACATCATCGACCGTGCCTCACGCCAGTTCGACAAGGTCACGGTGCTGGTCGCGATCAACGCGTCGAAGTCGTCGATGTTCACCGTCGAGGAGCGCATGGACATGCTGCGCGAGGTGACGGCCGACCTGCAGAACGTCAAGGTCGACTCCCACCAGGGCCTCACCGCCGACTACTGCCGCGAGCACCACATCCCCTCGATCGTGAAGGGGCTGCGGGCCGTCAGCGACTTCGACTACGAGCTGCAGATGGCGCAGATGAACCACAGCCTCGCCGGGGTCGACACGCTGTTCATGTCGACCAACCCGGAGTACAGCTTCCTCGCGTCGAGCCTGGTCAAGGACGTCGCGAAGTGGGGCGGCGACGTCAGCGCGCTGGTCCCGCCGGTCGTGCACAAGCGGATCCTCGAGCGGGTCGCCGAGCAGCGCGTCGCGCCGCCGGAATAGCGCACCCCGGACCGCGCGCCGCCCACACCTCGGCGGTGATGTCCGCCAGACTCGCCCCGGAGCTTCATCACCCCGGGAGGAGTACGACCATGACCGACACCGCCCTGCGCCGCGTCGACGCCCTGCTGACCGAACTGGTCGAGATCGTCGAGACCTCGCGCACCGTGCCGATGTCCGGCTCCTGCGTCGTGCCCCGCGAACAGGTCCTCGACCTGCTCGACGACCTGCGCGAGGTGCTGCCGCCGGAGATGGTCGAGGCACGCTCGCTGCTCGCCCAGCGTGACCAGCTGCTGTCCTCGGCGCGGGCGCAGGCGACCAGCCTGGTCACCGGCGCCACCGAGAAGGCGGACGCCCTGGTCTCCGACGCCCACCACCAGGCCGAGGCGACGATCGGCGCGGCCGACGCCCAGGCCGAGGCCACGGTCGCGGCCGCGCACGCC
>CAXUNA010000386.1:0-4290 GCA_964252095.1 uncultured Jatrophihabitans sp.
GCAGTGTGTTCGTCGGCGTCGCGGTCGCGTTCGTCGTGCTCGCGGCGGGCTGGCCGCTGCGCCGCACCGGAGCCGTGCTGCTCGCGGCCGCCGTCGCCGCCGTGGTGGCCTGGCTCGCCGCGGGGGGAGTGGTCACCGATCTGGTCGGGTTGATCACCAAGGGCACGCAGGACTACTCCCTGCAGTCGCGGACCGACGGCCGCTCCTACGTGGCGCGTGCCGTGTTGCAGCACACCTGGTTCGGCCAGGGGCTGGGCACCTACCAGACGGGTGTGCAGCCGGTGCTGGACAACCAGTACCTGTCCGAGGTCGTCGAGACCGGGCTGGTCGGCCTGGCCTCGCTGGTGGCCGTGTTCGTCGTGACGTTCGTCCTCACCACCCGCGCGCGGGTGCTCGACCCCGACCCCGACGGCCGCGACCTCGCCGCCGGGTTGTCGGCGGCACTGGCGGTCGTCGCCACGGTCAACCTCGTGCTCGACACCGCAGGCTTCGCGCAGATCCTGTTGCTGGGGTGGCTGATCATCGGACTGTGCGGGGCGGTGACGCATCTCGGGTCGGTGTCCCACGGGCAGTTCGGCGATCGCGTGGCGCTCTCAGACGAGACGCGGAACCAGCCGGACCGTCGGGTCGGCCACGGCCCAGCGCCCGCCTGACGCCTCGACCTCCGGGTAGGCGCGGCGCACCTCGTCGAGCAGGTCGGCGAGGAACAGCAGCACGACGTCGGGCGGGTTCGTGCGCAGCACGGCCGGATCGCCGATCGGGACGTCGGCGCCCGGGACGACCCGCCCCTGCTTGCCGGTCGAGGCGTCGACCACCCCTGGCAGCAGGTCGGCGGTGACACCGGCCGCGTTGAGCAGGGGGGTGGTGCGCGACGCCGCGCCGTACCCGACCACGGTCACACCGCGCGATCGTTGCCGGGTGAGCCACGCGTGGAGATCGGTCGCCGAGTCGTGGGCCAGCTCGGCCAGCGGGGTGCTGTCGACGTCGAGCGGCGCACCCGCGAACGAGGAACCGCCGGCCCGGGCGAGCAACAGGTCGGTACCGCCGTAGAGCGGGAACTCGTGCGCGGAGAACGGTGGGGTGCGCAACGACCACAGCATCCGGAACATCACGTTGCGGCTGTAGTACGCCATGTGGCCGTGGCGCAACGCGTTCCACTGGCCGAGTTCGACGATCCGGTCGAGCGACTGGAACTGGATGGCGAGCACGCCACCGGGGGCGAGCCGGGTGGTCCGATCGGCCAGCGCCGCGCGCTGGTCGGCCTCGTGCATGAGCCCGAAGACGTCCACCACGAGGTCGACGTCGGTGGCGTCCGGATCGTCCGTGCGGTCGACCGCTCCCGCCGCCGTCAGCAGCTCCCGCCACCCCCCGCCGTGCGGGCTGTCGAACTCGACGAACGTGGCCCCGGACGGCACGACGTCGGACTCGAGGAGCCAGTCGACCGCGGCCACCGCCTGCCGGGTGAGCGCCTCCGGTTCGACGCCGAGCGGCTCCTCGCGCCGGCCCGGGTCCTCGAGCAGCTGGGCGAGCCGGCACTCCTCGCACCGGCCCATCCGCAGCGGGGTCAGGGCGACCGCCTCGCCGGCTTCGGGGTAGGAGTCGGCGGACGGTTGCGTCCCGAGGTCGAGCACGATGTCGAGCCGGTCACTGCCGCACCATCGACACCGCGTCACGCGGGTCAGTCTGACAAACTCAGCCGGTGACCGAGGACTCGCACGGCCGGTCGCGGCGGTTGCGCGAACGACTGCTCGCCGTGGTCCCGGGTGGTGCCCACACCTACGCCAAGGGCGACGACCAGTACCCCGAGCACCTCGCGCCGCTGCTCGAGCGGGGGCTGGGCGCGCACGTCTGGGACGTCGACGGTCTCGAGTACGTCGAGTGGGGCAACGGGCTGCGGGCCGTCACACTCGGCCACGCCGACCCGCGGGTGCTCGACGCGGTGCGGGCGCAACTGCCGCTCGGCGCGAACTTCGCCCGCCCGACGGAGCTGGAACTCGCGACCGCCGAGGACTTCCTCGCGCTGCTGCCCGGCGCCGACATGGTGAAGTTCGCGAAGAACGGCTCGGACGCGACGACGGCCGCGGTCCGGCTCGCGCGGGCGGCGACCGGGCGCGACCTCGTCGCGATCTGCACCGACCAGCCCTTCTTCTCCACCGACGACTGGTTCATCGGCACGACCCCGATGAACGCCGGCGTCCCCGAGGCGATCCGGGCGTTGACCGTGGGCTTCCGCTACAACTCGCTCGACTCGGTCCGGGAGCTGTTCGCGGCCCACCCGGGCGAGGTGGCGTGCCTGGTCCTCGAACCGCTGTCGGTGGCGTGCGAGCCGGCCCCGGGCTTCCTCGCCGGGCTGCGCGAGCTGTGCGACGCCGAGGGGGCGCTGCTGGTCTTCGACGAGATGATCAGCGGTTTCCGTTACCACGACGGCGGTGCGCAGACCCTGCTCGACGTCCGTCCCGATCTCTCCACCTTCGGCAAGGCCCTGGGCAACGGTTTCGCGGTGTCGGCTCTCGCCGGTCGCCGGGAGTACATGGAACTCGGGGGATTCCCGCCGGCCGGCCGTCGTCGGGTCTTCCTGTTGTCGACCACGCACGGCGCCGAGGGGCACTCGCTGGCGGCCGCCCGCGCGGTGATGGAGGCCTACCGCGAGGACGACGTCGTCGCGACGATGTACCGGCAGGGCGCGCGCCTGCGGGCGGGTGTGCTCGAGGTGGTCGAGGCGCACGGGCTCGCCGAGTTCGTCACGATCACCGGGCGGCCGTGCAACATGGTCTACGGCACCCGCGACGCGTCCGGCACTCCCTCCCAGCCGTTCCGCACGCTGTTCCTGCAGGAACTGCTGCGCCACGGGGTCATCGCGCCGTCGTTCGTGGTGAGTGCGGCGCACACCGACGCCGACGTCGACCGCACGGTCGAGGCGGTCGATGCCGCGCTCGACGTGTACGGCAAGGCGATCGCGGCCGGGTCGGTGGACGGACTGTTGCACAGTCGATCGGTCAAGCCCACGTTCCGGGAGTACTCCTAGTGGAGTCCGCGCCCGGTGCGATCGTCGGCGTCGTGGTGTTCACCCCGACGCCCTTCCGTGACGACCGCGGGTTCTTCTCGCGCACCTTCGACGTCGAGGTCGCCCGCGCGGCCGGTGTCGACCCGGCGTCGTTCCTGCAGGACAGCCAGTCCCGCTCGCACGCCGGTGTCGTGCGGGGGTTGCACGTCCGGCTCGGGACGGGGGAGTCGAAGCTGGTGCGCTGCTCCTACGGCGCGATCCTCGACGTGGTCGTGGACCTGCGGCCGTCGTCGCCGACCTTCCTCGCCGTCGAGACGTTCGCGCTGGACGACGTCGACCACCGCTCGGTCTACGTCCCCGCCGGCTGTGGGCACGGGTGGCAGGCGCTGACCGAACCCGCGGACGTCTGCTACCGCATCGACGCCACGCACGCGCCCGAGTTCGACCTCACGATCGCCTGGGACGACCCCGACATCGCCGTTCCCTGGCCGCTCCCCGTCGCGGGCATGAGCGAGAAGGACCGCGCCGCCCCGCCGTTCGCCGAGGTGCGGCACCTGCTGGGGTGATCCGGTCAGGTGCGGACGGGTCGGGGTCGCGCGCCCGACCGCCAACCGCCCGTCGGTGGTCATCTCGGCAATGAGGTGGTCGGTTCGCCGTGACCACCCCATTGCGGAAGTGACCACCCACGGCGTCGGTCTGGGACACTCGCACCGTGTTCAGGCTCGCGGTGCTCGGCGCGGTGGCGGTCCGATGACGCGCGGGCGGTGGCGTCCGGCCCGCGAGGTGACGTTGGGACCCGTGCGGCTCAAGGAAGGCACGCTGGTGCTCCGCAGCCCGCGGCTGCGCGATGCGGCAGCGTGGTCGGCGGCGCGGCTCGCCAACCGCCAGTGGCTGGAACGGGCGTTCCCGGCGTGGGGCGACGACTGGGCCGCGGAGCAGAGCCCGGCGGCGTGGGTCGCGCGGTGGTGGCACCTGCAGGCGTTGCGCCGGCAGGTGGGCGCGCTGCCGTTCGTGCTGCTGCTCGACGGCGAACTCATCGGTGAGCTCGGGGTCGACGCGGTGGACACCGAGAGCGGCGGTGGCGAGGCGTCGGTGTGGATGGTGCGCGACCACGGCTCGGCGGGCGTCATGAACGTGGCGTCGCTGTTGCTGATCCAGCACGCCTTCGGTGGTGCCGACGCGATGGACCGGCTGATCTCCCCGGTGGCGACCACCAGCCGGAAGGGCCGGGCACCGGGTCTCACCGCCGTCGGTTTCGAGATCGAGGCGACCTTGCCGCGCCCGGT
>CAXUNA010000387.1:0-4289 GCA_964252095.1 uncultured Jatrophihabitans sp.
GCTCGGGCTCGGGTGCGGGCTCCGGCTCGGCGGCGGGCGCCGGAGCGGAACCGCCGGCGTCGCCACCGGCCTCGGCGGCGTCACCGATCACCGCGAGCTCGACGCCGATCTCGACGGTCTCGTCCTCCGCGACCTTGATCGACAGCAGGGTGCCCGCGGCGGGCGAGGGCACCTCGGTGTCGACCTTGTCGGTGGAGACCTCGAGCAGCGGCTCGTCAGCCTCCACGGTGTCGCCCTCGGCCTTGAGCCAGCGGGTGACGGTGCCTTCGGTGACGCTCTCACCGAGGCGGGGCATGGTCACGGAGACCGACATGACTGGGTGTTCTCCTCTGTCAGGTGGCGGACGGCGTCGTCACGGGTGACGTGCTCAGGCGTGGGTGTGGAGGGGTTTGCCGGCGAGCGCGAGGTGGGCCTCGCCCAACGCCTCGGACTGCGTGGGGTGCGGGTGGATCAGCTGCGCGACGTCGCTGGGCAACGCCTCCCAGTTGTAGATCAACTGCGCCTCGGCGACGAGTTCCCCGACACGTGCGCCCACCATGTGGATGCCCAGCACCGGACCGTCCTTCTCCGCGACCAGCTTCACGGCTCCGGACGTCTTGAGGATCTGGCTCTTGCCGTTGCCGCCGAGGTCGTAGTTGAGCGTGACGACCTTGTCGGCTCCGAGCCGCTCGACCGCCTGCGCCTCGGTGAGCCCGACCGAGGCGACCTCGGGGTCGGAGTAGGTGATGCGGGGGACACCCGCGTAGTCGATCGGCACGACCGGCACACCGGCGATGTGCTCGGCGACCAGGATCCCCTCGGCGAACCCGAGGTGGGCGAGCTGCAGGGTCGGGATGAGGTCGCCGACCGCGTAGACGCCGTCGACGTTGGTGCGGCAGTACTCGTCGACCAGCACGAAGCCGCGATCCATCGCGATGCCGGCCTCCTCGTAGCCCAGGCCCGCGGATGTCGGGCCACGGCCGACCGCGACGAGCAGGATGTCGGCGGTGAGGGTCGAACCGTCCTCCAGCGTGACGGTGACACCGGAATCGTTGGCCTGTGCACCGGTGAACCGCACGCCGGTCTTGAAGGCGATCTTGCGTCGCCGGAACGCGCGCTCGAGCAGCTTGGAGTTGGCCTCGTCCTCGAGCGGCACGAGGTGCGGCAGGGCCTCGACGATGGTGACGTCGGTGCCGAAGCTCTTCCAGGCGCTGGCGAACTCGCAGCCGATGACGCCGCCGCCCAGGATGATCGCGGAGTCCGGGACCTGCTCGAGGCGCAGGGCGTGCTCGCTGGTGATGATGCGGGTGCCGTCGATCTCGAGGCCCGGCAGCGACCGCGAGTACGAGCCGGTCGCGAGGATGACGTTGGGCGCGGTGTACGACTCGCCGTTCACCGTGACGGTGTGCGGGTCGGTGAGCTTGCCCTCGCCCTCGACGATGGTGATGTTCGGCTGCTTGAGCAGGCCCTGCAGGCCCTTCCAGAGCCGGTTGACCACGCCGTCCTTGTAGCTGTTGACCGCGGCCATGTCGATGCCCTCGAACGTGGCCTTGACGCCGAACTGCTCGCTGTCACGGGTGGCGTCGGCCACCTCGCCCGCGTGCAGCAGGGCCTTGGTGGGGATGCAGCCGCGGTGCAGGCAGGTGCCCCCGACCTTGTCCTTCTCGATCAGCACGACCTGCTTGCCGAGTTCGGCGGCCCGCAGTGCGGCGGCGTAGCCACCGCTCCCGGCTCCGAAGATGACGATGTCGGCGGACTGGCTGGCCACGGTCGATGCTCCCTCTGCTGTCCGTCTCGGCGGTCAGCTGCTCAGCGATGGGCGCGCCGGCGCCCCGGACGGGCCGGTTCACCCGCCGTGACCATCTTGTCACCCGGGATGTCGGCTCCGGGGGCGGGGCGGCACACCCGGGAGCGAACACCGTTCCCAGGCGCTGCCCAGGCACGGCACAGGCGCTGCCACGGGTCGGCCCCGATGATCGGACGGCAGCCGCCGTCGGCCGACAGCGACGTCAGGACGAGGAGATGACACCCGTGTTCGCTCGCCGGGGCATCCGCGGCAGGACCCGCCGCCACGACGACCCGGCGACGCTGGACCGGCCCGCGACCAAGGACGACGTCGAGCACCTGCGGCAGTTCGTGGCCACCCACCCCGGGGTCGAGGCCTACCTCGAGCCCGCCACGAACGTCACCGGCACGACGGTCGTGCTCATCGCGCCGTCCGGGGAGTGGACCCGGCGCCGGATCGGCGGCCCGGAGGACGCGCGCGCCTTCGCCCGCAAACGGGCCGTCCCGCTCTACGACGTCACGGTGACCAGCTACCCGCCCCGCATGCGGGCGTGGACCCGGGCGCGGAAGGCGGCCGAGGCGGCCGGCCCCCCGGGACTGCGCGGCGGGCCGTCCTGAGGTGGTCCGGGGGTCGATAGCCTCGCGAGGTGACTCCGCGACACACGACCCTGCACGGGCGGCACGAGGCGCTCGGCGCCAAGTTCGCCGATTTCGCCGGCTGGGACATGCCGATCGAGTACGCCGGCGGCGGTGTGCTCAAGGAACACGCCGCGGTGCGCGAGACCGTCGGGCTGTTCGACGTCTCCCACCTCGGCACCGCGCTGGTCCGCGGCGCCGGCGCCCGTGAGCACGTGAACGGTGTCCTGAGCAACGATCTGGACCGGATCGGCCCGGGGCAGGCGCAGTACACGATGCTGCTCGACGAGAACGGCGGCGTGGTCGACGACCTCATCGTCTACGTGCGCGCCGACGACGACCTCCTGCTCGTGCCGAACGCGGCGAACGCCGAGGCGGTCATCGCTCGCGTCGCCCAGGGGGTGCCGTCGACCGTCGAGGTGATCAACGTGCACGCGGAGTTCGCGGTGCTGGCCGTGCAGGGACCGCGCGCCGACGAGGTGCTGGCCGCGGTCGGCCTGCCGACCGGGTTGGACTACATGGCGTTCGCCGACGTCGAACCCACGCTCAGTGTCGACACCGTGATCTGCCGGACCGGCTACACCGGCGAGCGCGGCTACGAGATCGTGCTGCCGTCGGAGGCGGCGCCGGCGCTGTGGGACCGGCTGGTGGTGGCGGGGCTGGGTGCCCGCGACACCCTGCCCACCGAGATGGGCTACCCGCTCCACGGCCACGAACTGTCGTCCGAGATCTCACCGGCGCAGGCGCGCAGCGGGTGGGCCGTCGGGTGGAAGAAGCCGGCCTTCGCCGGTCGTGACGCCGTGGTCGCGGAGAAGGCGGCCGGCCCGCGGCGGGTGCTGCGCGGACTGCGGGTCGAGGGTCGCGGCGTGCCCCGCGACGGCATGACGGTGGTGACCGCCGACGGCGCCGCCGTGGGCGTCGTCACCAGCGGGACGTTCTCCCCGACCCTCGGCACCGGCATCGCGCTCGCCCTGCTCGACACCGCCGCGGGCGTCGAGGACGGCGCGTCGCTGGCCGTCGACGTCCGTGGCCGCCGGCTGCCGGTCGTCGTCGTCAAGCCGCCGTTCGTGCCCTCGCACGTGCGCTGACCCCGCCCCGCAGGCCCACCGCCCGGCGGGCCGCCTCGCCGCTCCCTCCCGGATCGGCGAGTGGTCAGTTCTCCCGCCGAATGGTCACCTCTTCCTGACCATTCGGCGTAGGAGGTGACCACTCGCCGGATCAGGCGTCGGGGTCGGGTGTCGGATCAGGGTCCGGTTCGGGGTCGACCTCGGGTTCCGGCTCGGGCTCGGGCTCGAGGTCGGGTTCCGGCTCGGGGTCGGGTTCGGGCTCGGGCGTCGGGACGGCGTAGGAGAGCGGGGCGTCGGCGAGACGCGCGGCGGTGTCGACGATCCGCACGGCCAGCATGCCGCCGAGACCGGCGGTGACGCCGACGCCGGTGAGCTCCAGGTCGAGCAGGGGCACGAGCCCGGACCGTTGCACCGCGAGCCGTTCCGCCTGGTCGGTCCCGGCGTGGGCCAGCCGGATCCAGCGGGTGATGCGGGGGGAGACGTCACGGGCGAGCAGGGCCGCGGCCACGGCGCTCACCCCGTCGAGCAGGACCGGCACCCGGCGGTTCGCCGCCTGCAGCACCAGACCGGCGAGGATGGCGATGTCCCGGCCGCCGACCGCGGCGAGCAGTGCGTCCGACTCGTGCCGGGCGTCCTGCCCCCGGCGGCGGGCGTCGCGGATGGCCGTGGTCTTGACGGCCCAGCCGGCGTCGTCGAGCCCGGTGCCCCGGCCCGCGACCAGCACCGGCTCGGAGGTCGTCAGCACGGCGACCAACGCCGCGGCCGCCGTCGAACCGCCCGCCGACAGCGCGGTGAGCACCAGCAGGTCGGCGCCGTCGTCGA
>CAXUNA010000388.1:0-4255 GCA_964252095.1 uncultured Jatrophihabitans sp.
CCCCCCCCCCCCCCCCCCCCCCCCCCCCCCCCCCCCCCCCCCCCCCCCCCCCCCCGCCCCCCCCCCCCCCCCCCCCCCCGCCCCCCGGGGGGGGGGGGGGGCCCCGCCACCATCACCCGCACGGCACCGTCGGAAGGGATGACGCTGTGACAGCAACCTCAGGCCAGGCAGCGGTCAACGTCGAGGAGAACGACATCGCGAGCGGGGGCGGACCCGCCAGGGGTCAGAAGGCCTCCCGTCGCAAGGTCGCGAGCGGGGAGGGGCGCTTCGCCCTCGGCCTCGTCGCCCCCACCATCGTGTTGTTGGCCGTCGTCATCGGCTATCCGCTGGTGCTGGCGATCATCAACAGCTTCAAGGCCGACTCCACCACGGCCGGTCTGGACCCCACCACCGGACTGTTCCGCCAGTCCGGCGCGTTCATCGGTCTGCAGAACTGGACCCACTGGCTCGGCCAGCAGTGCGACGGCAAGGCGTGCCCGCCCGGCAACATCGGCGCCCAGTTCTACTCCGCGACCGCCTTCACCTTCGGCCTCACCATCGTCGAGGTCACGATCACCACGGTCATCGGCATGCTGTTCGCGCTGCTGATGAACAAGGCGTTCAAGGGCCGCGCGTTCGTCCGCGCCGTCATCCTCGTGCCGTGGGCCATCCCCACCGCGGTCACCGCGAAGCTCTGGTACGTGATCTTCCAGCAGGGCGGGATCCTCAACAAGGTCCTGGGCATCCACGTCAACTGGCTGACCTCGGACTGGCCCGCGCGCAGCGCGGTGCTCATCGCCGACACCTGGAAGACCGCGCCGTTCATGGCGTTGTTGATCCTCGCCGGCCTGCAGATCATCCCGGCCGACCTCTACGAGTCGGCCAAGGTCGACGGTGCCACCGCGTGGCAGCGGTTCTACAAGATCACGCTGCCGCTGGTGAAGCCGGCGCTCGTCGTGGCCGTCATCTTCCGGGCCATGGACGTCATGCGCATGTACGACCTCCCGGCGATCCTCACCGGTGGCGGCAGCGGGACGACCACGCTGTCGCTGCTCGTGTCGAAGGACCTGCAGCAGACCGGGCCGTACTCGTCCTCGGCGCTGTCGACCATCACGTTCATCTTCATCTTCGTGCTGGCGCTCATCCTCATCAAGGCACTCGGTGCCGACCTGAGCCAGAGCGACAAGCCGAAGAAGCCGAGCCGAGCCGAGCGACGCGTCGAGCGCGACGCCGCCGCGGCGAGCGTCTGAGAGGACGACCATGACCGCCACCGCCATCCGGGTCGACGCCCCGGTCGAAGAGTTCGACGTCCCGAAGAAGTCGCCCTGGCCCGCCGTCGGCAACGCCGTGGTCCTCGTGATCATCGCGCTGTGGTGCCTGCTGCCGTTCTACTGGATGCTCGTCATGAGCTTCCGCGACCCGCCGTTCGCGCTGGACTCGTTCCCGACGTTCAGCCACGTCACGTGGTCGAACTACAAGTACGCGTTCGACACCACGAACAACACGTTCGGCCGGGCCCTGCTCAACAGCCTGTTCATCGGCGCGGTCGTGACGATCGTGGCGATGATCGTCGGTGTGTTCGCGGCGTACGCCTCGGCGCGGTTGCAGTTCCGCGGCAAGGCGCTGCTGCTGGGCGCGGTGCTCGCGGCGTCGATGTTCCCGCAGGTCGCCCTGCTGACGCCGCTGTTCCAGCTGTTCACCGACCTCGGCTGGCTGGGCACCTACCAGGCGCTGATCATCCCGCAGATCGCGTTCGCGTTGCCGCTCGCGGTGTACACGCTGACCAGCTTCTTCCGGGAGATGCCCTGGGAGCTGGAACAGGCGGCCAAGGTCGACGGCGCGTCACCGTTCCAGGCCTTCCGCCTGGTCATCCTGCCGCTCGCGGCGCCGGCGATGTTCACCACCGCGATCCTCGTGTTCCTCGCCAGCTGGAACGACTTCCTGCTGTCGGTGAACCTCTACAACAACGAGGCGTCGGTGGCGCCCGTGACCGTGGCGATCGCCCGGTTCACGGCCGGCCCGAACCAGGTGCCGTTCGCGCAGCCGATGGCGGCCGGCGTGGTCGTCACCATCCCGCTGCTGATCGTGGTGCTGCTGTTCCAGCGCCGCATCGTCTCGGGTCTCACCGCCGGTGGCGTCAAGGGCTGACCCCACCACCTGCTCCGCGCTGCGGGCCGGTCGGCGTTCCCCCCGGGGAATGCCGGCCGGCCCGTCGCCGTTTCGTCACTGCGCCACCAGTCAGGAGCTCCCACGGGCCGCTCTGGCACACTGGAGCGCTGCACCACCACCCGGATCCGGTTCACGTCCCGCACCCTTGACGACCCGGATCCACCGCTCCGGCCCGCACCCGGCGGGCCGCACGAAGGGATCCAGAACTGTGAAGACCGGAATCCACCCCGAGTACGTCGACACCACGGTGACCTGTTCCTGCGGGAACAGCTTCCACACGCGGAGCACCGAGACGTCCGGCGAGATGCGCGTCGACGTCTGCTCCGCCTGCCACCCGTTCTACACGGGCAAGCAGAAGATCATGGACACCGGCGGCCGCATCGCCCGTTTCGAGCAGCGCTACGGCAAGCGCGCGGGAAAGACCGACGCCAAGTAGCTGTGCCACCGACGGGGGCCCCCCCCCCCCCCGGGGGGGGCCCCCCCCCCGCCCCCCCCCCCCGGGGGGGGGGGCCCCGTCGTCGTGTCGGGCCCCGGAGCGGGCGGACAGCGCGTCGGACGATCGGACGGGAGCGGGAACGGTGGCGGACCTCGCGGCACTGCGCACGGAGTACCGGGAGCTCGAGAACACCCTGGCCGACCCCGAAGTGCACGCCGACCAGGCGCGGGCCCGTGCCTACGGTCGCCGCTTCGCCGAACTGGCGCCGGTCGTCACCACGGCCGACGACCTCGACGCGGCCCGGGCCGACCGTGACACCGCGCTCGAACTGGCCCGCGACGACGCCTCGTTCGCGGCCGAGGCCGACGCCCTCGCCGTGCGCATCGACGAGCTCACCGACACCCTGCACGACCTGCTGACGCCGAAGGACCCCGACGACGCCCGCGACATCCTGCTCGAGATCAAGGCGGGCGAGGGCGGCGAGGAATCCGCCCTGTTCGCCGGGGATCTGTTGCGGATGTACCTGCGGTACTCCGAGGGTCGCGGGTGGATCGCCGAGGTGCTCGATGCGGAGCCCACGGACCTCGGCGGCTACCGCTCGGTGACCGTTGCACTACGCAACCGCCGTCCGGTCGGGCCGGTCGACGGCGTGTGGCGGCGCATGAAGTGGGAGGGCGGGGTCCACCGCGTCCAGCGGGTGCCCGTCACCGAGTCGCAGGGCCGCATCCACACCTCGGCCGTCGGCGTGCTCGTGCTGCCCGAGGCGGAGGAGGTGGAGGTCGACATCGACCAGAACGACCTGCGCATCGACGTGTTCCGCTCGTCCGGCCCCGGTGGGCAGAGCGTCAACACCACCGACAGTGCCGTGCGGATCACGCACATCCCCACCGGCACGGTCGTGTCGATGCAGAACGAGAAGAGTCAGCTGCAGAACAAGGCGGCGGCGATGCGGGTGCTGCGCGCCCGGCTGCTCGCCGCGGCCCAGGAGCAGGCGCAGGCCGACGCCTCGGCGTCCCGGCGGGCCCAGGTGCGCACCGTCGACCGTTCCGAGCGGGTGCGGACCTACAACTTCCCGGAGAACCGGATCGCCGACCACCGCGTCGGGTTCAAGGCCCACAACCTCGACCAGGTGCTCGACGGCGCGCTGGACGACGTCATCGACGCCCTGGACCGCGCCGAACGCGAGCGCCCCGACGAGGACGCCTGACCGTGTCCGCCCCCCGGTCGGCCGGACTCGCCGGACCGTCCCCGCGTCGCGCCCTGCTCGGCGAGGCGGCGCGCGAGCTGCGTGACGCCGGGGTCGACGCCCCCTGGGTCGAGGCGCAGTTGCTGCTCTCCCACGTGCTCGGCGTCGAGTGGGGTCAACTCCTGCTCGGGGACGACGTCGGCCCGGCCGATCTCGACCGCTTCGCCGCCGTCGTCGCGCGGCGGGTCCGGCGCGAGCCGTTGCAGCACATCACCGGCCGCGCGCCGTTCCGGTGGATCGAACCGGCCGTCGGTCCCGGCGTGTTCGTGCCCCGCCCGGAGACCGAGCTCGTCGTCGACCTCGTGGCGGCGTCGCTCGCGGGCGCCCGGGTCGCCGTCGACCTCTGCGCGGGGTCGGGTGCGATCGCCCTGGCGGTCGCGAACGAGTACCCGCAGGTCGCGGTCACGGCGGTCGAGCGCTCGGCC
>CAXUNA010000389.1:0-1156 GCA_964252095.1 uncultured Jatrophihabitans sp.
CCAGTACCTCGAGGAGGCCGACGTGCTGGCCGACCGGGTCTCGGTGCTGCACGGCGGGCGGGTCGTCGCGTGCGGCACCCCGTCCGAACTCAAGGCGCAGGTGGGCGGCCGGCGGTTGCTCATCCGTCCGGTCGACGCCGCCGCCGCGGGGGTGCTGGGCATCGCGCTGGAGCGGCTCGGGCTCACCGGCGAGGCCGGGCCCGATGCCGTGACCGTCGCGGTCGACGATCCCGGCCCCGCCGTGCGCCGCACCCTCGACGACCTCGACCCAGGGCGGCGGTTGGTCGCCGCGTTCAGCGTCACGAGCGCCTCGCTCGACGACGTCTTCCTGTCCCTCACCGCCACGCCTTCGGAGCTGACCCGTGTCTGAGATCGCCGCCCTGCCCGTCCTCGTCGGCCGCGGGGTCAAGCTGTCCCTGCGCAACCTCGACGCCCTGCTCACGACACTGCTGCTGCCCGTCGTGCTGATGCTGCTGTTCGTCTACCTCTTCGGCGGCGCGATCGCGACGGGTTCGTCGCACTACGTCGACTTCGTGGTGCCCGGGGTGCTCGTGCTGTGCGCGGGATTCGGCTCGTCGGTGACGGCGGTGGCCGTCAGCCAGGACATGGCGGCGGGGCTGGTCGACCGGCTGCGTTCTCTCGACGTCAAGGGACCGTCGGTGCTCGCTGGTCACGTCGCGGCCAGCCTGCTGCGCAACATCGCCTCGACGGTGCTGGTGCTGGGCGTGGCGTTCGCGGTGGGCTTCCGGTCGTCGGCCCCGGTCGGGGCGTGGCTCGGCGCGCTCGGCGTGGTGCTCGCGTTCGTGCTGGCGATCTCGTGGCTGGCCGCCGCCGTCGGGTTGCTCGCCGGATCACCCGAGGCGGCCAACGGTTTCACGTTCGTCCTGATGTTCCTGCCCTACGCCAGCAGCGCCTTCGTGCCGATCCACACCATGCCCGGCTGGCTGCAGGCGTTCGCGGCACACCAACCGGTCACGCCCGTGATCGACACCGTCCGCGGACTGTTGCTCGGGACACCGGTCGGCCACGCCCCGCTCCTCGCGGTGGCGTGGTGCGCCGGCATCGCGGCCGTCGGCGTCGCCGTCTCGGCCGTCGCCTTCGGCCGGAAGACGCGCTGAGGCCCCGATCCTGCGAGATCTGGCGTCAGGGTGACGCC
>CAXUNA010000389.1:1166-4249 GCA_964252095.1 uncultured Jatrophihabitans sp.
CGAGCGGCCGAGTGGGGGCGCCGGGGGCCCCCAGTAGGGCGCAGGATCGCCGTACTAGAGCCCGAGGCGCGCGCGGAGCAGGCGGTCGACGGCCTTGGGGTCGGCCTTGCCGCGGGTGGCCTTCATGACCGGACCCTTGAGACCGTTGATGGCGTTGGGGTTGGCCTCGACCTTGGCGACGATGTCGGGGTTGTCGGCGATCGCCCGGTCGATGATCGCGCCGAGCTCGTCGTCGTTGCTCTCGAGCGCGAGGCCACGCGCGGCGATGACGGTGTCGACGTCGTCACCGGACTCGGCGACGCCGTCGAGCGCCTGGCGGGCGAGGGCGGTCGAGAGCGTCCCGGCCGCCACGAGCGCGACCACCCGGGCGACGTCCCGTGGAGCCACACCGAGCTCGGCCACCTCGACGCCCGCGACCCCGGCCTGCTGGTTGAGGTAGCCCAACCACCAGTTGCGGGCCTCCTCGACCGAGGCACCCGCCTCGACGGTGTCCGCCACCAGCTCGACGGCGCCGATGTTGATGAGCTTGGACAGGTCCTCGACCGAGAGCCCGAGCGTCTCCTGCTGGCGGATCCGACGGTCGCGCGGCAGTTCGGGCAACGACGCCCGCAGCTCGTCGATCCACGCCCGGTCGGGAGCGACCGGGACGAGGTCGGGGTCGGGGAAGTACCGGTAGTCGGTCGCCTCCTCCTTGGACCGGCCGGCCCGGGTGGAACCGTCAGTCTCGTTGAAGTGGCGGGTCTCCTGCTTGATCGAACCGCCACCGGCCAGGATCGTTGCCTGGCGCAACATCTCCGACCGCATGGCCCGCGCGACCGAGCGCAACGAGTTGACGTTCTTGGTCTCCGTGCGCGTTCCCCAGCCCGCACCGGGCAGGTTCAGCGAGATGTTGACGTCGCAGCGCAGCGAGCCCTGCTCCATCTTCACGTCGGAGACGTCGAGCGTGCGCAGGATCTCGCGCAGCTCGGTGACGTACGCGCGGGCGACCTCCGGCGCGAGCGCACCGGTGCCCGGCACGGGCTTGGTGACGATCTCGACCAGCGGGATGCCGGCGCGGTTGTAGTCGACCAGCGAGTGGTCGGCGCCGTGGATCCGGCCGGTGGCCCCGCCGACGTGGGTGTTCTTGCCGGTGTCCTCCTCGAGGTGCACCCGCTCGATCTCGACCCGGTAGGTCGTGCCGTCGAGGTCGACGTCGACGTACCCGTCGGTGCACAACGGCTCGTCGTACTGGGAGATCTGGTAGTCCTTCGGCATGTCCGGGTAGAAGTAGTTCTTGCGCGCGAAGCGGCACCACTCGGCGATGTCGCAGTGCAGCGCGAGGCCGATCTTGATCGTCGACTCGATCGCGACCCGGTTGGCCACCGGCAGCGAGCCGGGCAGCGCGAGACACACCGGGCAGACGTGGGTGTTGGGCTCGGCGCCGAACTCGGTCGAGCAACCGCAGAACATCTTCGACGTCGTGCCGAGTTCGACGTGGGTCTCGAGCCCGAAGACCGACTCATAGACCTCGGCCACGTCGGCGGGTTCGCGGAACGTGGTGGCCGTCATGACGAGACTCCCTGCAGGGACGGGGCGGAGGCGAGCACCGGGCCGTTGCCCGCGACGTAGGCCGCCTCGAAGGTGGCGGCGACGGAGAAGCACAGGTCGTCGGCGAGCGTCGGGGCCATGATCTGCAGCCCGCTCGGCAACGGCGGGCCCTCCTGCGTGCTGACGCCGTTCGGCACCGAGATCGCGGGCGTGCCCGCGAGCGAGGCCGGCAGGGTGCAGAGGTCGTTGACGTACATCGCCATGGGGTCGTCCACCCGCTCACCGATCGGGAAGGCGAGGCTGGGCGAGGTCGGCGAGACCAGCACGTCGACCTGCTCGAACGCGGCGGTGAAGTCGCGTGCGATGAGCGTGCGGACCTTCTGCGCCTGGCCGTAGTACGCCTCGTAGTACCCCGAGGACAGCGCGTACGTCCCGAGGATGATCCGGCGCTTCACCTCGGGCCCGAAGCCCGCCGCGCGGGTCAGCGCCATCATCTGCTCGGTGGTGTTGCTGCCGTCGTCACCGACCCGCAGGCCGTACCGCACGCCGTCGAAGCGGGCGAGGTTGGAACTGCACTCGCTCGGGGCGATGAGGTAGTAGGCGGCCAGCGCGTACTCGAAGTGCGGGCAGTCGACCTCGACCACCCGCGCGCCGAGCTCGCGCAAGGTCTCGACCGACGCGTGGAAGGCGTCGAGCACGCCGGTCTGGTAGCCGCCGGTGCCGCCGGTCAGCTGCTTGACGACGCCGACCGTCGTCCCCGCGAGGTCGGTACGGGCTGCGCCCTCGCGGGCCGCGGTCGCCGCGGCGAAGCGGGTGTCGGGGATGGAGGTCGAGTCACGCGGGTCGTGCCCCGCGATGACGTCGAACAGCAACGCGGTGTCGAGCACGGTGCGCCCGAACGGGCCCGCCTGGTCCAGGCTGGAGGAGAACGCGATCAACCCGTAGCGCGAGACCGCGCCGTACGTCGGCTTGTGGCCGACGATGCCGGTGACCGCGGCCGGCTGGCGGATCGAGCCGCCGGTGTCGGTGCCGATCGACAGCGGCGCCTCAAAGGCCGCCACCGCGGCCGACGAGCCGCCGGACGAACCGCCGGGCACCCGGGAGAGGTCCCACGGGTTGTGGGTCCGGCCGTAGGCGGAGTTCTCGGTCGAGCTGCCCATGGCGAACTCGTCCATGTTCGTCTTGCCGAGCACGACGACGCCCGCGTCCTTGATCCGCTCGGTGATCGTGGCGTCGTACGGCGGGCGCCACCCCTCGAGGATCCGGCTGCCGCTCGTGGTCGGCAGGCCCTTCGTGACGACGACGTCCTTCATCGCGAGCGGCACGCCGGCGAGCGGGCCGAGCTCCCCGCCCTTCGCCCGCCGGTCGTCGACCGCGCGTATCAGCTCGAATACGGCGCCGACCGCCTCGAGATGCAGCGCGGCAGCGGCCGCCTGCTCGTCGTCGACGACGTGCTCGCGACCGGCGGAACGCTCGCGACCGCCGGCGATCTCTGTCGGGACGCGGGCTACGACGTGCGACAGCTGCTGGTGCTGATCGACCTCCGGCTCGTGCCC
>CAXUNA010000390.1:0-2392 GCA_964252095.1 uncultured Jatrophihabitans sp.
GTCGTGGCCGGTCGTGACATCGCCCGCGGCGAAGCGGCCGTCCGCCCGGATGGCGGCAAGGCCGACTTCGTCGCGGGGGACCTGACCGACGCCGCCGGCGCCCGCGCGCTCGCCGACCGCGCCACCGAACTCGGCGGCGGACACGTCGACGCCCTCGTCAACAGCGCCGGCATCTTCCCGTTCGGCCCGACGGCTGCGACCTCCGAGGCCGATGTCGATGCCGTGTTCGGCGTCAACGTCAAGGGGCCGTACTTCCTCGTCGCCGCCCTCGCACCGCAGATGGCGGCGCGCGGTCACGGCGCGGTCGTCAACATCACCACGATGGTCGCGGACTTCGGCGCGGCCGGCATGGGTCTCTACGGTGCGAGCAAGGCCGCCCTGGTGCTGCTGACGAAGTCGTGGGCCGCGGAGTTCGGCCCGTCGGGCGTGCGGGTCAACGCCGTGAGCCCCGGACCGACCCGGACCGAGGGCACCGCGGGGATGGGCGACGCGCTCGATCGGTTGGCCGCGGGTGGCCCCGCCGGCCGGGTCGGGCAGCCCGAGGAGATCGCCGCCGCGGTCGCCTTCCTGGTGAGCGACGCGGCGAGCTTCGTGCACGGTGCGGTCCTGCCGGTCGACGGCGGCCGCATCGCCGTCTGATCACGCACGGGTGAGGTCGAGCTGGAGCCAGAAGGCGAGGGCGTCGAGCTGCTCGTCCACCTCGGACTCCAGCTCGTCGTCCCACCGGCCGTCCTGGTGCACGGCGTGGACGCGGAGCACTCCGGCCTTGTGGTCGGCGGCGGCGTCGACCTTGCCGACCAGCTCGTCACCCGCGAGGATCGGCAGCGCCCAGAACCCGAAACGCCTCTGCGCGGCGGGCTTGTACATCTCCAGCTGGTAGTCGAACTCGAACAGGTCGGCCATCCGGTCGCGGTCGAAGACGAGCTGGTCCAGTGGCGACAGCAGCGCCACGCGCCCCTCAAACGCCCGCTCGAGCTGGGCCGGGTCCACCCGCCAGACGCCGCGAACCCCCTCGATCACCGCGGGTTCGCCGACCTCGGGGGCGGGCTCGCGGCCGGCCTTCGGTGCGCGCACACGGACGAGGCCGAGTGACTGCAACCGTCGTTCGTGGCGGGTCCGCCGCGCCTCGGCCCGCGGGATCGTCGGGCCCTCGGGGTGAACGCGGGACGCCAGATCCCACAGGATGTCGCGGCCGCGGCGCACGCCGGTGTTGGCGACCTCCCCGCGCAACTCGAGGGATTCCAGCATCATCACCGGGTTGCGGTTGTTGTTCCAGCCCGACGACCGCCAGGAAACCGCAGCGGTGTCGGGGATCTCGCGCGAGACGAGCGGGCCGGCCTCCTCGAGGCGGGAGAGCACGTCGCGGCGGAACTCGGGGTTCGCGGCGACCCATGCGACCCGGCCGCTCGCCCAGTCCGGCAGCCCTTCGCCGGTCCGCCACGCGGCCATGTCGGCTCGCATCGACGGCAGATCCGTCACGGGCCGGATCCGGTTGCGGAACTCGACGAGGGTGTGGGCCGCGAGCGCCTCGACCAGGTGGGTCGGCGCGTACCCGAGTCCGAGCCGCGTCCACAGCACGAGATCCGCGCTGGGTGCCACGGCCTTCGTGCCGTCGACCTGCACCGCGGTCAGACGTCGCACGGTGTCGAGCAGGTCGACCGGTCGGTCGTCGTCGAGCAGCTGTGCCCGCACCGCGATGCGTCGCGCCTCGGCGCGGGAGAGCTGGTGCGGCGTCACGGCACCGGAGGCTAGACCGCGGGGGTGACGACAAGGGCTCCCGCCGGCCGGCGGCGCACGCCGTCACGCGACGTGCGGCCTCCCGGGCCGACGGTCCGGCTCGAGGCCGTGGCCTAGTACCAGTGCGCGCGCCCACCGACCTGCCGGCCGGCGGCGCCGAGGACTGCGAGGATCGCGCCGATTACCACGAGCACGATGCCGATCGTCCAGAGGATCGGGATGTGGGCGATGAAACCGATGACGAGCAGGATGACACCGAGAACGATCACGTGAGGCTCCTTGGGGTCGAGAGAGGGTGGCGGACGGGCGTCAGAGCCGCGGGTCGCGGTCGGCGGGCTCGACGTAGGTGGTCCGGCCGGCGGGCGGCGTGCCGTACGCGCGGCCGTCGGCGACGTAAGCCGGACCGGGCTCGTGGATGACGTCGGTACGACGCCGCGTCGACATCATGATCAGCGTGATCAGCAGGCCGACGGCGCCGACGACCATGAGGATGATGCCGATCATCCCGAGGTCGATGCCGTTGACCGAGTCGGAGACGGCGAACTTCAGGATCGCGCCGACGGCGATCAGGAACAGACTTCCACCGATACGCATGCGGTGTCCTCTCGTGTCGTGGCCCGGGGGGTACCCGCGGCCCCGGGCCCGCCCGGCCGGC
>CAXUNA010000390.1:2402-3668 GCA_964252095.1 uncultured Jatrophihabitans sp.
GCTGCACCCCAGTCCCCCCCACCCGAGGGGGGTGCCCGGGGGGGGGGGCGCGGGGGGGACCCGGGCGACCGGGCGACGGCCGGACGGCCGTCGTGACGGACCCGCGCGGTGCGGGGTCACGGTGGGGAGTTCGAGCAGGGCGGGGTCGAATCCCGCGATCGCCGCGAAGATCCGGGCGGCGCGGCCGTGGGTGTACGGGGTGTCGAGCAGGGCGACGGCACCCGCCCATCGCCGTCGGGACCGTCGCTCGACGTGGTGGCCGAGGCGGGCGACGACCTCCGGGAGTTCGTCGTCGCGCGCCCCGGGCACGGGCATCCACTGGACGGGGCAGGCGTCCGCCGGCAGCCCACCGGTCGCCACCGCCGGGTCGACCACGACCGAACCGGTGCTGAGTGCAACGGTCGTGCCGCACGCGGACCGGAGCCGCACGCCGGTCGCGACCAGCCACGCCGCGACCCCAGCCGCCGCGGCGGAGCTCATCGTGGTGCCTGGGTGCAGCAGGTCGGTGAGGGTGGGCCAGTCGGTGTCGGGGTAGACGGGGTTGGGGGGGGCGGGCCGCCCGGCGCGCTGCTCCTCCCCGGCGTCGAGCACCGGGGCCAGACCGACCGCGGCGACGGTGGCGAGGCGGGAGGTGGCCGGACCCTGCTGGCCCACGTCCTGCTGGTACTGCACCAGGACCGCCCGACCGAGGCGGTTGTCGTGCGCCCGCCGCAGCGTGCCGCCGGTCCGCCGGGACACGGTGCCGCCGATCCGGTAGCGACCGTCGCCGACATCCTCGAAGGAGTCGGCGGGGCCGTCCGGGTCGGTGTCGACCGTGGCGGCCGGGGACGTTCGTGTCGTGGTCATCAGGGGTGGGTCTGTCCCCGGCCGCGGGGCACGAACCCCTTTCGGCGAGGCAGGAACTTGCCGTCGCTGTAACGTCTCGGAGGCACCCGTCGCTGACGATGTGGAGGGGTGACGAAGGGCCCTGTCGCACACGTCGTACGAAGTATGAGCGAGGAGCCGGTGGTCGACGTCCCGTCCGGTCCGCTCACGCCGTCCGCGCCGCTGCGCCTGCCGCACGTCGCCCCCACGACCCGCGACCGGCCCTTCGACGCCGCGGTCCTCGCCGCGGCGGTGGACGGTGACGCCGCCGCCTTCGCCGTCGTGTTCGCGGCGTTGCTGGCATCGATCAACTGCTCGCGACGCGCATAGCCGATCGCTTGGCGCTCGCTGTCGCTCAGCCGCTGCTGCGCCTCGCGGATCTGGTCGCGCAGGAAGTCCAGC
>CAXUNA010000390.1:3678-4240 GCA_964252095.1 uncultured Jatrophihabitans sp.
GCGTTGCACCCGCTGCTGCGGCGGTACGCGACCGTGCTGGTGGGGCGGCACGCCGACGACGTGGTCGGCGAGGCCTGGCTGAACATCGCCCGTGACATCCGGACTTTCCGTGGTGACGTCGACGGGTTCCGGGGGTGGTGCGCGCGCATCGTCCGCAACCGGGCGATCGACCTGATCCGCAGCGACAACCGCCGACCCGCGGATCCGACCGGCTACGACGAACGGCTCGACTCGGTCGCGCCCGACGACACCGCGATCGATGCACTGGACAACATCGCCACCACGCGCGCGATCGACCTCATCGGATCGTTGCCCCGTGAACAGGCCGAAGCGGTGATGTTGCGCGTCGTCATGGGGATGGACACGCGGACGGCCGCTGAGGTGCTCGGCAAGTCACCGGGCGCGGTCCGCGTCGCGGCCCACCGCGGACTTCAGCGGTTACGGGCCTCCGTGTCCGAGGGGGGTGCCTCGTGACCCGCCACTTCGGGCCTCGCCGCGACGACCTCGAGGCCGAACTCGGCCGTGACCCCGCGCTCGGCCGGCTCGTCGACCTCGCCCGACG
>CAXUNA010000391.1:0-4227 GCA_964252095.1 uncultured Jatrophihabitans sp.
GCGACCGACAGCTCCCGCGGCGTGTGCAGCACGCCGATCTTGACCTCCACGCGACAACTCCTCCTGCTGACCTACGACGGGACGTGCAACCGTTCACCACGCTAGCGGGGGAGCCCGGACGACCGTCGCGGCTCCGCCGACAGCGGAACACCCGGACCCCCCGGCCGGCCGCACGCCCCGGCCGCCGACCAGGGACGCTCAGCCGGGGTGACGCGGGAAGTTCGAGATACCGCGCCACTGCAGCGTGCCGAGCAGGCGCACCGCCTCGGCCTTGGGGATCGACCGGCCGGTGTCGAGCCACCACCGCGCGGCGACCTGGGCCGCGCCGATCAGCGCCACGCCGAGCAGGTGGGCCTGCTCCGCCGGCAGCCCGGTGTCGGCGCGCACGGTGGCGGCGACGGCGGCGACGGTGAGGTCGGTGCTCTGCTCGACCCGCGCCCGCACCTCGGGATCGGCCGAGAGGTCGGACTCGAACAGCAGCCGGAACGCGCCGGCGTCACCGCCCTCGGCCGCACCGTCGACGAAGTCGAAGTAGGCCGAGAGCACCTCGCGGATGCGCTGCTGGTTGTCGTCGGTGGCGGCGAGCGCCTGCCGCACCGCGCCGGTGAGGACGGCCACCTGCTCGTCGAGGACGGCCAGGTAGAGGTCCATCTTCCCGGGGAAGTGCTGGTAGAGCACCGGCTTGCTGACGCCCGCGCGCTCGGCGATGTCGTCCATCGCGGCGGCGTGGTAGCCGTAGCGCACGAACGCGCCGGTGGCGGCCGCGAGCAGCTGGGCCCGACGGGCCGAGCGCGGCATCCGGGTGGCCCGGTTCGCGTCGGTGTGGGCGGCCATTCCGCGAACCCTACCGGCGGGTAGCTCGGAGCGACCGGACCCGCGCCCGGCCCCCGGCCTGCGATCCGGCGATTCGGCGATCCGGCGACACATGTGTGCCGAGATCGCGGGGGCAGGGGGGTGGCCCGCGATCCGGCGACACATGTGTGCCGGGTTCAGGGGAGGGGGCGGCCGCCCTACGGCAGCTCGGCCCGGTGGTCGTCGCCGAGCAGCGGTGCGAACAGGTCACCGTCGGCCTCGACCCGGGCCAGCACCTCGGGGGCGAGCAACCGCAGCTCCTCGCCCGACGACGCGATCCGCTCCACCTCGTCCCAGTGCAACGGTGCGCTCACCGACGGCTCGGCCCGCGCCCGCAGCGAGTACGGCGCGACCGTCGTCTTGGCCGGGTTGTTCTGGCTCCAGTCGACCAGGACCTTGCCGCCGCGGATCGCCTTGGTCATCCGCGAGACCACCAGCTCGGCGTGCGATCCCTCGAGCCGCTCGGCGAGACCGCGGGCGTAGGTCGACGTCGCGTCCGACGCGTGCACCGTCACCGGCGCGTAGACCTGCAACCCCTTCGAGCCCGACGTCTTGACCACCGTGGTCAGCCCGTCGGCCTCCGCGATCTCCTTCAACAGCAGCGCCACCTGTGCACACTGCACCGATGTCGCGGGCGGCCCCGGATCGAGGTCGAAGACGAGCAGGTCGGGCCGGGGGAGCGTGTCCCGGGATTTGGTCGACGGCGCCACCGACCACTGCGGCACGTGCCACTCGATGGCCGCGAGGTTCGCGAGGTACACCACGGCGGCGAGCTCCTCGCACACGATGTACTCGATGCGTTCCCGGTTCTTGGTCGAGCCCGGCGCCGGCAGGTTCACCGTGCGCACCCAGTCCGGCGTCCCGCGGGAGGCGTTCTTCTCGAAGAAGAACTTGTCGTCCACGCCGTGCGGGTACCGCTTCACGGTGAGCGCCCGCGCCTCGACGTGCGGCAGCAGCACCGGCGCGATCCGGGTGTAGTAGTCGATCATCTCGCCCTTGGTGAAGCCCGTCTCGGGCCACAGCACCTTGTCGAGGTTGGACAGGGTCAAGGACCGGCCGTCGACCTCCACGGGCACCTTCGTCGAGTCCGCCACGAGCTCATCGTGCCCCAGATGTCGCGCGAGACCCCGTCTCTCGGGAACACTGCCTGCATGCGGGCCATCTGGAAGGGAACGGTGTCGTTCGGGTTGGTGACCATCCCGGTCAAGCTGTTCTCCGCGACCGAGGAACGGGACGTCAGCTTCCACCAGGTCCGCAAGAGCGACGGCTCGCGGATCCGGTACAAGCGCATCGCCGAGGCCGACGGCGAGGAGGTCGCCTACGGCGACATCGGCAAGGGCATCTCGCTGCCCGACGGCAACACCCTCGTCCTCGACGACGACGACTTCGCCGACCTGCCGCTGCCCTCGACCCGCGAGATCGACGTCCACGAGTTCGTGCCGCTGGAGCAGGTCGACCCGATCTACTACGCCAAGTCCTACTACCTCGACCCCGACAAGACCGGCGTCAAGCCCTACGTCCTGCTGCGCGACGCCCTGGTCGACAGCGGCCGGGTCGCGCTGGTCAAGGTCGCGATCCGCAACCGCGAGCAGCTCGCCGTGCTCCGCGTGCGGGACGGCGTCATCGTGCTCGAGACCATGATCTGGCCCGACGAGGTCCGCAAGCCCGACTTCGCGTTCCTCGACGAGGAGGTCACCACCCGCCCGGCCGAGGCGAAGATGGCCGAGTCGCTGGTCGACAGCATGGCGGGCGACTTCGACCCCGGTCAGTACAAGGACGACTACCGCGAGGCGTTGCAGCAGGTCATCGACGCCAAGGTCGAGGGCCGCGAGATCGTCGAGACCGACGAGGTCCAGAGCCCGCGCTCGGACAACGTCGTCGACCTCATGGCCGCCCTGCGCGCCTCGGTCGACGCCGCCAAGAAACGCCGCGGTGAGGCGTCGGGCGAGGCGCCGGACGAGGCGTCGGACGAGGCGTCGGACGACGAGCGCGACGCGAAGCCAGCCGCCAGGAAGACCGCGGCCAAGAAGGCGACCAAGGCCGCCGCCAAGAAGGCGCCGGCGAAGAAGGCGGCCAAGAAGGCCGCCGCGAAGAAGGCCCCGGCCCGCAAGTCGGCCTGACCACAGTCGCGTGGGCACGGCCGACCGAGATCGCCCGCCGCTCGTAGCCTGACGACATGGCTCGAACGAAGCTGCGCCGGCGCGTGACCGGGGCCCGCACCGTCGTCCGTACCGCGGTGAGCGCCAACGGCCCGCGCCGGCTGCGCCCGACGGTCGACAGTGTCCCGGCCGCCACCGTCGACCACGGCGCCGAACTCCCGCCGCTCGACCTCTCGCTCCCGCCGTGGCCGGGGGAGACGGTCGAGGTCGGCGGCGCCGAGCTGTTCGTCCGGCACACGCCGACGACGGCCGAGGGTGACGTCCCGACCGCGGTCTACGTCCACGGCCTGGGCGGCGCGTCGACCAACTGGACCGACCTCGCCGCCCAGCTGCAGGGCCACGTTGAGGGTTACGCGCTCGACCTGCCGGGCTTCGGCCGCTCCGGCCCGTCGCCGACCGGCGAGTACACGGTCCGCGCCCACGCCCGCACGCTGACGGCCTACCTCGAACGCGTCGTGGCCGAGCGCGGCGGCCCGGTCCACCTGTTCGCGAACTCGATGGGCGGGGCGATCTCGATCCGGGTCGCGGCCACGCGGCCCGACCTGCTGCGGACGCTGACGCTGATCTCGCCGGCCGTCCCCGACCTGCGGGTCAAGCGCGACGCCGATCCCCGCACCCCGCTCATGCTCGTCCCGGGCATCACGAAGATCGCCGAGAAGCGGCTCGCGGCGGTCCCGGCCCGGCAGCGGGCGAAGGGCATCATCGCGCTCGTCTTCGGCGACCCCACCCGCGTGCCCGAGCACCGCATCGACGAGGCGGCGGCGGAGATGACCGACCGTGGCGGCAGCGCGTGGGCGAGCGCCGCGTTCAGTGCGTCGATGAAGGGCCTGGTCGCGAGCTGGTTCACCGCCCGGCCGTGGCGCGACCTCGAGGCGATCACCGCGCCCACCCTGGTGCTCTGGGGCGACCGCGACCGGCTGGTCTCACCGGCGCTCGCCCCGCGCGTGACGGCGGCGGTGCCACGGGCGTGGCTGCTCGTCCTCGACGGCGTCGGGCACGTCGCGATGATGGAGGACGCCGTCACCACCGCCCGCGCGTGGTGCGGCACCCTCGGCGGCGCGGGCTCCCACGGCACGGGCGATCACGGCGGTTCGGCTCCCCGGGAGAACAGCGGTTCCGTGCGATCCTGAGGCCGTGCGCGACCAGCGGCCGCCACGCGCCCCCTCGCGCGCGCCCGCGCCGCGACCGGACCGGCCCGAACCGGACCGGCCCGAAC
>CAXUNA010000392.1:0-4212 GCA_964252095.1 uncultured Jatrophihabitans sp.
CGGGGGCATGGTCGGGTCCCAGAGCAGCCGCCACGCCTCCCGCTGCGGCGCCAGCGCGTCGAACAGGGCGGCGAGCGTGCGGACGCGGGCCTGCACGGAGTCGTCCTCCTGCGACCAGGCGGGCTCCAGCCGGTCGAGCAGCCCACCGGCGATCCGGTGCAGGCAGGCGAGGTAGAGCCCGTCCTTCGAGTCGAAGTACTGGTAGATCAGCGGTTTCGAGATACCGGCGCGGGTGGCGATGGTGGCGACCGACGCGCCGCGGTAGCCGTGGGCGGCGAACTCCGCCACGGCGACGGTGAGGATCTGGTCCGACCGTTCGGCGCGCGGGACACCCTTGGTGCCGCTGGGTGCGGCCGAGGTGGACACGTCGACGAATATTACCCTACGGTAAGTTACCCAGAGGTCAGTTCGAGCTCCGTGTCCCGGACACGACGGAGGTGGCGACGATGCCCGAAGCCCTGCACGACCCGTTGGTGTGGGCGTTGCCGTTCTTCGTGCTGTTCCTCGTCCTCGAGGTGGTGTCGTTCCGTTTCCTCGACGACGACGAGCGCGCCGAGTTCCAGGGCTACGAACTCCGCGACGCCCGCACCAGCATCGTCATGGGGCTGGTCTCACTCGTCGTCAACACCGGCGCCCGCGCGGCCGCCCTGGTCGGGTACGTCGCGCTGTACGCCGTCACGCCGCTGCGGCTCGACCCGCACCGGTGGTGGACCTGGGTGCTCGTGCTCCTGCTCGTCGACGTGCTCTGGTACGCCTACCACCGCGCGTCGCACCGCGTCCGGCTGATGTGGGCGGGACACCAGGCCCACCACAACAGCATGTACTTCAACTTCGCCACGGCCGTCCGGCAGAAGTGGAACCCCTGGTTCGAGCTGCTGTTCTGGGTCCCGCTCCCGCTGCTCGGGGTCCCGCCGTGGTTGGTCTTCACCGCCTTCTCGTTCAACCTGATCTACCAGTTCTGGGTGCACACCGAGCGCATCGGCATGCTGCCGCGCTGGTTCGAGTTCGTCTTCAACACCCCGTCCCACCACCGGGTCCACCACGCGAGCGACCCCGAGTACCTCGACAGGAACTACGCCGGGATCCTCATCGTCTGGGACCGGGTGTTCGGCACCTACGCGCACGAGACGCACCGGCCGACCTACGGGCTCACCGTGCCGGTCGAAGGGTTCGACCCGGTGTGGCTGCAGTACCGGGAGTACGCGCAGATCGCGCGCGACGTCTGGCAGGCTCGCGGGGTGCGCGCCCGCCTCGGTCACCTGTTCGCCCCGCCCGGGTGGACGCCGTGACGGACGTGGCGGACTTCGTCGCCGAGATCGACCTCGCCGCGACGCCGGAACAGGTGTGGGCAGCCGTCGGCGACCCGGCCCGGATGGCGGGCTGGAGTCCGGAGGGTGTGACGGTGCGGGTGCTCGGAGATCCGCGCGTCGGCGCCCGCACGCTGAATCTCAACCGCCGCGGGCTGATGATCTGGCCGACGTCGTCGACGATCGTGCGCTACGACGTCGGCCGCGCGATCGCCTGGAAGGTTCCGTCGAGCGGCACCGTGTGGTCGCTGGAGCTGTCCCCCGGCGCGGAGCCCGGCACCACCCACCTCGTCAACCGGCGGGCGCTCGTCGACCGCCCGCTCGTCGCCCGGCTGTTCGCCCCGCTCATCGGCGGCATGGACGCCCACGACGTCGAACTGGCCGCCGGCATGCACCGCACCCTCGCCGCCATCAAGGCCGACCTGGAACGCTGATCCTCACGAGGTCGTGCGGCCGGCCTCCGCGGTCTCGACCGCGAGCGCCTCGGCCTCCTCGATCTCGCGCGAGGCCTCCAGCATGGCCTCGCGGCGGGCGACCTTGACGCTCTCGGCGCCACGCGGGACCCCCAACGACGCCTCGTGCTGTTCCAGCCGCAGCCAGCCGCCCCAGTCGACCACCTGCACGCCCCGCGACAGCAGCACCGCGACGATCCCCGCGGCGTCCTCGACCGGTCGCGGCGGCAGCGCTGCGAGATCGGCCAGCAGCGAGGTCGAGGTCTCCATCGCGTCACTGCGGTTGGTGCCGATGACACCCGTCGGGCCGCGCTTGATCCACCCCGACACGTAGACACCCGTCACCGGTGCCCCGCCCGGGGCGCTCAGCACCCGCCCGGTGTCGTTCGGGACCACGCTCCGCCCGGCGTCGAAGGGCACCTCGGGCAGCGCGTCGGGTTGGTAGCCGATCGCGCGCAGGACCAACGACGCCGGGATCACCGAGGACGCGGGCACCACCGGCGACCCGTCGGCCGGCGGACGACGACGGACCACCTCGACGCCCGTCACGTCGGTGTCGCCGACCAACCGTTGCGGTGTGCACCAGAAGTGGAGGTGGACGCGGCGCGGAGCCGGTGACCGCGTGGCGGCCTCGTCGAGCCAGCCGCGGAAGACCTTGACCGCCGTGGCGGCCTCGCGCGAGGTCTCGAGCAGTTCCAACGACGGTGCGTCGAGGTCGAGGTCGGCCGGGTCGATGACCACGGTCGCGTTCTCGAGCCGGCCGAGCTCCCGCAGTTCGGGCGCGCTGAACTTCACGTAGGGCGGACCACGGCGGATGAGCATGTGGACGTCGGTGACCGTGCTGCCGGCCAGCTGCTCGATGACGTCGTCGGGCATGTCGGTGGTCGCCAGTTCGTCGCTGGCCTTGGCGAGGATGCGGGTCACGTCGAGCGCGACGTTCCCGGCGCCGATCACGACGGCCGAGGTGCCGTCCTCCAGCGAGATGTCGCCGCCGGCGTCGGGGTGTCCCGAGTACCACGCGACGAACTCGGCGGCGCCGTGGCTGCCGTGCAGGTCGGCGCCGGGGATGTCGAGCGCGCGGTCGTGCGAGGCGCCGGTGGCGATCACCACGGCGTCGTAGTGCTCACGCAGGTCGGCGAGGTGGACGTCGCGGCCGAAGACGACGTTGCCGAAGAACCGCACCTGGTCGCGCTCGAGCTCACGCGCGAGCACCTTCGCCACCCGCTTGGTCTTGGCGTGGTCGGCCGCGACGCCGTACCGGACCAGCCCGTACGGCGCGGGCAACGCGTCGAAGACGTCGACCGCCTCGACCCGGTCGTCGGCGAGCAGGGGCGGCAGGCAGTACAGACCGGCGGGGCCGGCCCCGACCACCGCGATCCGTCGCCCCGCCGCGGTCATGCGCGGGGCGCCGCGAAGACGTTCGCCCCGAAGATCCCGCTGGCGGCGACCGCGCGGGCCAGGGGTTTGGCGAGGACGACGACGCGCCGGGTGGCGTCGCCGCCGAGGTGTTCCCAGGGTGCCGCCGCGAGCCGGGCGGTCTCGGCCTCGACGTGCGCCCGCACGGCCCGCCCGTCGGAGGTCAGACCGCCCGACTCGTCGAGAATCCCGCGTTCGCGCAGGCCTTCCTGCGCGGTGGCCCACTGCTCGTCGCTCCAACCGCGCAGCGTCCTGGCCGCCTCGGGGGTGAAGCCGCGTCCGGTCGCCGTGTGCGTGACGATGGCCTCGACACCCGACAGCTGCGCCCCGAGCAGCGCGGCGATGTGGCCGTCGCCGCGGTGCTCGCGCAGCAAGGTGATCGCGTGCCAGAGCGCGACGTGCGGGATCGTCGGCCACTCCAGGTCGGCGTGCGCGGCGTACAGCGGCCGGCCCTCGGGCGCGAGCACCGTGGTCGCCTTGCGGAGCAGCTCGAGCAGTTCGGCCACCTCGCCCGAGGCCACGACGTCGTCACCGAGCAGCCGGCGCAGCGTGACGTCGACGGCCCGGAAGCGCGCCTCCAGGATCGCCTCGGCGCTCGCCAGCACCCAGGCACGGGGCAGGAAGCGGGCGACCAGCTCGGGGTTGAAGTTGTAGAACGTGGCGGCCACCGTGCCCGGCCCGACCTCGCCCATCGGCGCGGCCCGGCTCGCGAAGTACGGCATCCGCCCCGGCCGCAACCCCGTCGCCACCAGGATCTCCGCGGCGTCCTCGGCGAAGTAGAGCTGACTGTGCAGCGGCTCGGTCGCCCGGTGGGCGCGCCCCACGTCGGCCGGGTCGAACTCGCCGCCCCCGGTGGCGGGAGTCGGGTCGGCGGGCGCGTCGGCGCTGACGGTCATGCCCCGACACTGCCATCCCGGCCGCCGTCCGGGAATGGCCCGCGCCACACCGGCGCGTCCCGGCCGCGTTCGGAAACCGTCGGACGCGCCTCCTACTGTCGCCACGTGACCGACCGTTGGACCGCGCCGCAGGTGCTGGCC
>CAXUNA010000393.1:0-4204 GCA_964252095.1 uncultured Jatrophihabitans sp.
GTGCAGGATCCGGTCGCCGCACCGCGCTGATCCGCGACCGGATCCTGCACATCGCGCCCGCCCGACCTGTCAGTGGCAGTGGCTGCCCATGCTGGGGGCGGCGTCGAGGGCGGGGTTGCGGTCGAAGAAGCCGAACGGCACGAGCCGGAAGGCGACGACGTCGACCGGCATCACCGGCCAGTCCTCGGGGCGCGGGACGTGGTGGATGCCGAGCACGTGCCAGAGCACGACGTCGGTGTCCTCGACGGAGCGGTCGGCGGCGGTCCACACCGGCAACCCGTCGTCCTCGGAGCTCTGGTTGACGAATTCCCCGCACGGCCAGCGCTCGTCGGCGGCGAAGGGGGTGACCCAGAGCTGGTGGCCGATCGCCTGGGCGCGTCGGAACACCGGGGAGGAGGGGTCGAGCAGCGGGGGGATCGATGCACTGGGCACCAGTTTGTAGGCGACCGGGTCACCGTGCCGGTTCGGCGACGACGGGTTGGTGATCTTCCACGACCGCTGCGACCCCCAGTCGAGGTCCTGGATCGCCTGCTGCTCGGTGCGCAACGGCGTCGACACCTGCGTGAGCGCGAGCCCGTGCGGGTTCGCCTCCGAGAGCGGCAACGCCTCGGTGTGCGACTCGACGACGGTGTTCGCCGGCCCGTCGACCTCGAGGTCGAGCCGGGCGACCACGAAGTGCTGATGGATCGGCGCGTACGTCCGGGTGTCGACGACCGTGCCGTACGGCGGCGGGCCGTCGTCGCCGAAGGGCGTGGTGACCATGATCCCGGTCGCGCGGATCTCGCACTCGATCGCGCCGTCCTGGTAGAGCCGCCAGTACAGCAGGTACTCGTAGTTCGCGACCGTCATGTGCGAGGAGATGACCATCCGCCGGCGGCGTCGGACCTCGGCGCCGGAGCGCTCGTCGACGTGCTTCCACAGCACGCCGTCGTCCTCCTCGTGCAGGCAGATCGCGTTGCGGATCGTGTACGGCTCGCCGGCGGAGTCGTGCAGGACCGCGTCGAGGTAGCGGATCTCACCGAGGCAGTCGCAGCCCAGTTCCAGCGAGGTCGTCATGAAGCCCAGGCCCCACTCGCCGACGTCGAACGCGGTGCGACGCGCGTGGTCGACCGACGGGTCGCGGTAGGGCACCACCATCTCCGCGAGCGAGAGCCGGTACGCGACCGGCCGGCGTCGCCCGGTGGTGGTGTCGTCGAACGTCACCGTGTGCAGGGTCAGGCCCTCGCGGTGGTTGAAGCCGATCCGCAACGACCAGTTCTGCCAGGTCAGGCCCCAGCCGTCGAGCTCGAAGGACACGCCGTCGGGCTGGGTGATCTCGACCGGGCGCAGGTCGTCGCGGACGACGAGGTCCGGGACCAGCGACGGGACGTACTCGCCCATCGTCGGGGCCTTCGCGGCGGCCGGGACGTCCTCGACGTCGAGCACCTCGAAGGTGTTGAGGTCGATGACCGGCTTGAGCCCCGACAGCAGGTGGGCGTAGGGGTTGCCGTGCTCGGAGTCGCGCACCCAGAGATCGCACCAGCCCACGCGGCGGTCGACGTACTGGGGCGGGATGACCGCATGGCCGAAGGTCCAGGTGTCGACCAGCACGAGTGACAGGTCGGTGACGCCGCGCTCGGCGAGCGCCGCGAGCACCCGCGGGTCGGCGAGCACCGGCGCCTCGGCCTCGTGGAACTCGTCGACGGTGGCGGGCGCCTGCTTGCCGGGGACATCCGTCCAGCTCGTCACGGCCGCGGCGTCCAGGTCGACCCGGGCCTTGTGCAGCGAGCCCGAACCGCGGTCCCAGCACACGATCTCGGCGGCACGGGCCACCGCGTCACCGGCCGTGAACGCCCGGACGACCGGCTTGGCGGGCTCCACCAGCTCCACCGAGCCGATCCGCCACCCGGGACCGGCGCGGCCGGAGTCGTGCAGCACGGCCACGGCGGCCCTGATCTCGTCGGCGGTCAGCGGATCCAGCGGATGCGTCACGCCCGTCAGTCTCGCGCCCCCGGACGGCCCGGGCGTCACGGGGGCGGGGTAGCTGTGGGTAGTTCGACCCCGCAGGAATCGGTCACTTGTGACGTATCCGTGACTTCACGAGGTTCGTAGCGTCACTCATGCCAACAGCGCAGGGGCCCACCCCGGACCGACGGGGCCGCGTTCCTCGCTTCAGAACACGAACGAGAGGAGGTGGTCCGTCCGATGAGCAGCCCAGGCTTCCAGAGCGATTCAGCCGCCATGACGCGTGCGGTCCAGGGATTCGAGGAGACCGCCAACAACGCGCGGCAGACCATGAACAGTCTCGAGCAGGAACTGACGTCGACGCTCGCGCAGTACCAGGGTGACCAGGCCACCGCGTTCTGGAGCCTGCACACCAAGTTGCAGGAGGACATGACCGCGGCGGGCAAGGAGCTCGACACGATGTCCACCCTCGTGAACCAGAGCTACCACAACTACGGCACCGGTGACGCCGAGACCCACCAGAGCTTCAACGCCGTGGCGAACCAGGCAAGCGCCGGCGGCGCCGTCCTGTCCCGCCTCGTCGGCGGCTCCGCGCACTGACCCTCCCCGACCACCCCACACCCCTGAGAAGAGAGGCACGCTGACATGGCTGCCGATGTCATCAACGTCCAGTTCGGGGCCCTGCGCTCCAGTGCCGACTCGCTCGCCGCCAAGGCGAAGGCGCTGGACGACTACCTCGACCAGCTCTCGGCGAACCTGCAGCCGCTCAAGGCGTCCTGGTACGCCTCGGGCAGCTCCGCCGGTCTCGCCGCCGAGCAGTCGGAGACCCGGCTGCGCGCCGCCACCGCGGAGATCAGCCAGATCATCGCGACGTTCTCCAACAAGACGACCGAGGCGCACGACATGCAGCTCGCGCTCGAGAACAAGAACGCGGGTTTCTTCGCCTGATCGCACCGTTCCACCGGCTCGTCCGCTCCGACCGCGTCGCCTGCGAAGGCGGCGCGGTCGTGACGGTTCCGCCGTCCGCACCGTCCGACAACCGCAACCCGACGTGAAGGTGTGCGCCTCCCATGACCAGCGCGTCCTACCCGGTCGGCTCGACACCGGCGCCGAGCAAGCACTCGTTCCTCGTCCACCTGAACTCGCTCACCGACATCTCGCGTGAGTTGCAGACCCAGGTGGAGGGGATCACCAAGCCGCTCGACAGCGTCGCGACGCTGCTCACCGACCCGCCCGGCTTCGGCCCGTTCTCCGAGGGCTCGACCCTGACGTCGTGGTCGCACGACGCCGCGACGCAGATGCAGGGTCTGATCAGCGACGTCCGTGCAGCGATGCAGTTCGCCGACGAGGTGACCCGCACCGTGGCCACCGGGTACGCCCAGGCCGACGACGACATCTCCTGGGGCATGGGCGGTTCCGCGCCCGTGGGCACCGTGGTCGGCGTCGCCACCGGGACGGTCGGAGCCGCCACCGGCGCGGTCGGCGGGATCACCGCCGGCGTCGCCCACACCGTCGGCGGCGTGGTCGACGGGGTCGGCCAGGGCGTCGGACAGGCCCTGCAGGACGTCGGCCGGACGGTCGAGGGCGTGACCCAGGGAGTGGGCCAGACCGTGCAGGGCGCAACGGGTTCGATCCTGGGTGCGCTCACCGGACAACCGCGCGACGGCGGCGCGGGAGGGGTGCTCTGATGCAGTCGGTCACGACCACCACGGACACGTCGAACGCTGCAGCCAGCAACGGTTCGGCCGTCACCACCCCGGCGGCCGCGCACCACCGCGAGGAGGTGCCCCGCACCGACTTCTCGCAGTACAGCCACCAGGAACTCATCGCGATGCTGGCGGCCACCGACCCCGACAGCGCCCACCGGACCGCGGCGAACTGGGAGCACACGGCTGCCCTCATGTCGGAGCAGGCCAGCGCTCTCGACGGCGAGCTCTCGGGTTTCTCCGACAAGTGGCAGGGCGACGCGTCGGCGAGCTACCAGGTCATGATCAAGGACCTCGCGGCCGGTGTCCGCAAGACCGCCGACCACGCCCGCAAGATGCGCGATCTCTCGGCGAACTCCGCCGACGCCCTCGACACCGCCCGGGCCACGATGCCCGCGCCGGTCGACGTCCCGAGTCTCTCGCCGGAGACGATGGCCATGGCCACGACGCCGATCGCGGCCGACCCCACGACGTCACCGACCGCGATGCTCGCGGCCCAGCAGCAGCAGGGCCAGGCGGTCGCGGCCGTCCAGGCCCAGCAGGCGGCGCAGGGT